>CAZYYK010000103.1:0-5771 GCA_964651135.1 uncultured Gammaproteobacteria bacterium
CGCCCCGCCGTGCGATAAAATGTTTTCCAAAAAAGATTTGGCTGTGCTTGAAATCAAAAAAACCATTGCGGACTATAAAATAAACACGCCCCTTCCCAGCATAAGAAATTTGGCGGCAAAAATTGGCGCATCGCACAACACAACGCGCCTTGCATTAGATACGCTTGCCGAAGCAGGCTGGCTTGAGAAAAAATTCGCAAAGGGCAATGAGCTTAAATGGTTTGTTATAAAAAATGAAATAGGCGAATATGAGAAGTCTTTAAACGCAAAAAGCCAAACTCTGTCTCAAAAATTGGAAGAAAAAATTCAAAATTATATAGTTGAAAATTTTAAGATAGGGGATAAAATCCTCTCCAATGAAGAATTTGCGCTGCATTTTAATGTCAGCATTAAAACCGTAAACGATGCTATGAAAAATTTGAACAAAAAGGGTGTAATAATGTCGCGCCGCGGATATTACGGCACAATTTATCTATCAGACCCCAACAAAGCCCAAACAAAAACCCAAAAAGGCGAAAAAGCAATGTTTACAACAAATCCCATTGCAGGCGAACACGGAAAATTTTTATACAACTGGGAAAAAGCCCTGGGCGAAGTTAAAAAATATATTACCAAAAACTATGAAGCGGGGGATAAAATCCCTTCCATGAAAGAACTTGGCGTCATTTTAAAGGTGAGCCCGAACACAATAAGAAAAGTTGTCGGCATTTTATGTAAAGAAAATATTTTGCACACACAGCGGGGAAAATACGGCGGAATTTATATAAATTCCATGCCAAACACCGAAGAAACCTACGCCTGGCTTGCCCTTAACCCCGAGTACAAGGGGTGGGGAAAGAATTAACTTTGTAAAATCTTTGCCGCAGTTTATTTTTTGCGTATTAACCCGACACATTCAGATAAACGTTGCCAAAAACCAAAGGCAACTTCTTAGCTTTTCATGTTTTATACAAGCGTGAAAATCGGCGGCATAAATATTAAGAATAGTCCAAATTTTTGTGCGGCTTTAAGCACAAAAGAACGGAAAGATTACGAAGATGTTTTGGGGCGCGGCAAAAAAGCGCTTGGCACAAAGCAATCCGCTCTTATTGTGAATGACCCTTGCCTGCCGCAAAAAAGCTCTTTGCGCACAGGGGTGGGGAATTTATCTTCCGATATTTCTTTACGATTTTTTGATTTTATGAAAAGCTACATCGGAATTGATACTGTTGAGGTTTTGCCTCAAGGCGAAATGCTTCCGCGTCATAAAGGTTATTATTGTCCGTACGGCGGAAGTTCAATGTCTTTGGGAGAACACTTAATTAACCTTGAACTTTTAACGGGAGAGGATTTCGGCAAAATTTTAACCGTGCAGGATATCAAAAAAGCGGCTGATGAAAATAAATCCGATGCATCTGATACAATGGCAAACTTTGAAAATGTTTTAGATGAACAAGGCGGGCAAAATAAGGTGTTAAGGGGTGCTTTTGAAAATTTTAGAGCCTCGGGGGCAAAACATCCTTTAGCAAAAGAATATGAAGATTTCAAAAAAGAAAACCTTGAAGCGCTTGAAATAACGCCCCTGCATGAATCTTTAAAAAAAGAAAACAACACCCCGGATAACGGCAGGTGGGTTTGCACAATGTGGAATGACGTTGACAGAAGGCTTTTGGTTGATGATACGGAAGATACAAGAAAAAGGCTTGCATTTTTAAGGGAAAAATATGCCGATGACATTGAATTTTATATGTTTAAACAGTTTTTGGCAGAAAAATCTCTTGCGCATGGCAAGGAAAAACTAAACCAAAAAGGCTTAAAGCTTGTGGGGGATTGCCCCCTGGGGTGTTCCGGCCCTGAGGTTTGGGCGAATCAAAATGCTTTTATGCCTGACGGTTATTATGACTGGGGCATTCCCGCTTTGGATTATTCCAAAATGTTTAACCCTGACGGCTCACTAAATGAAAGCGGAAAGTTTATAGAAAAAAAGTTTGCTTATGCATTTAAGCACTATGACGGCTTAAGAATAGATGTGGCATGGGGATATATTGAACCTTACATAGCTAAAAACGCCCCGTCAAGAAGGCCCAACATGCAAGACAAAATTTTAGAGCTTATTGAAAAAACCGCAAAAAAAGTAAAAGGCGAAGACTTCAATGTAATGGATATATGGCTTGAAATTGAAGCAGACCCTGACAAGTTTTCTCCGCTCAAGCGGGAAACGCTTAGTCCTGAAATAAAAACGATATTAAGAGGCAGATGCCAAGTTTTTACAACATCTTATGCCGGTTCACACTGGGGAACGGTTGATTTTCTTGGAAATGAGGTGAATTTAACACCCAATGAATTTATCATAGGTGCCGGAAACCATGATAATATTCCCTTAAGGCTCCTGGCCACAGGTGCAAACGGAAGAAAATCGGCTCAAATTGAACATTTGAGCGAATATATGAAAATTCCGAAAAAAGAATTCGAAAATCCCATTCAATTTGTAAAAGCAAAATTCGGTGAAATTTTTACCGCCAAAAAACAAATGTATTTTTACATGGATGTTTTTGGCAGGGATGAAATATTTAATGAAGGCGGCCATGATACAGATGGTTTCCGCTATTT
Source organism: uncultured Gammaproteobacteria bacterium (assembly GCA_964651135.1). GTDB lineage: Bacteria > Cyanobacteriota > Vampirovibrionia > Gastranaerophilales > Gastranaerophilaceae > CAYYBA01. The sequence goes on from CAZYYK010000103.1 coordinate 2,590, forward strand.
AATTCCCGAAGACTTTGAAAAGGCATATCATAAAGCCGTGCAGGCCGGCTGGGGCTTAAACGCTATGGACGCTTTAAGAAAAGCTTTTGTGGCAAAAGGTTTGGATAAAGAAAATAAAGAATTATATGACAAAATATCGCAATATGCAGATAAATTGAGCGAAGAGGGCGCTTTAAGCGAAGAAGAAGCTAACGAATTAGAAAAAAATTCAGAAAAAGCCTCCGCGCCAAACAAAGAAAAAACCAAAAGCCGCCCCGGGCTTATAGCGCTTGCAATAGGAGCCGCAATTGCAATTGCGGCAGGAATTTATTCCTTTGCTGCGCGTAAAATTAAAGCCAAAAAACAGGAAAAATTAAAAAATACATGATTTTTTTAAAAAAATATGATATAATTTTCTTGGATTAAAGAATGTATTATGAATAAAAAATTAAGCATAGCTTTTATATGGCATTTTCACCAACCGCCCTATCAGGAAGACTTCAGCAAGGATTTTTTAATGCCCTGGACAAGACTGCATGCCACAAAAGACTATTTGGATATGCTTTATCGCGTGGACGATTTTAAAAACCTGAAATTGAATTTCAACATATCGCCCACACTTGCGGATTCGCTTGAAAGGTACGCCAACGGCTTTCATGACATTCATTCAAGGCTTTTAATAAGTGACATAAAAGATTTGGACGAGCGCGATTTAGGCTTTATTTTAAACAACTTTTTTGACGCAAATTACAATAACCTGATTTTAGCGCGAAAATACTACGCGGAACTTTACAACAAAAGATATGCCACGGAAAACATTATGGTAGACGATTTTTCGCCCCAGGAATATTCAGATATTATGGCAAATTTCACCCTGGCGTGGATTGATAAAAAATTTCTTAAAATTTATCCGGAATTAAAAACGCTTTCCGAAAAAGAAAAGCACTACACGCTTGAGGATCGTATCAAAATTTATGAATATTCGCTTAAAATAATAAAAGATATAATTCCAAAATTTAAAGAGTATCAAAAAAAAGGCAAAATTGAAATTTCCACAAACCCTTACTACCACCCCATTTTACCGTTATTAATAGATGCCCATGAACTTTATTGCCCCTGCGGGGAAAATATACCCAAAAAGCCCGAAAAAATGGAAGAAGATGCCGTTGCGCAAACCAAAAAAAGCCTGGACAAATTTGAAAAGTTGTTTGGCGCGCGCCCGAAAGGCATTTGGCTTTCAGAACAGTGTATAAGCGAAAAAACGGTAAGAATGCTGGGCGATTTAGGCGTTAAGTGGACTGTTACAGACGTCGGCATTTTGGCAAACACCATAAATAAAGAGTTTGCAAGGGGTTTTGACGGCAATCTGGAAGACCCTTTTGACCTTTGCATAAATTACAAACTCAAGGGCGATAACACAAATATCCTGTTTTCAGATTCTTTTGTGGCGAATTTAGTGGGTTTTGGCTATGGAAGCTACGAAGCGCAGGTGGCTGCGAACGATTTATATGATAAAATCAAAACAATTCAGGATAAATTACAAAAATCACCAAGAAAAAGCGCCATTTTAACAATTGCAATGGACGGCGAAAACTGTTGGGAAAGCTACCCGAACGACGGCGATGAATTTTTGAATTTGCTATACGAGCTCATAACAAAAGATTCTTCCCTTGAAACCGTTCTGATAAGCGATTATTTGGAAAAAACCGAAAATTCAATAAAGCTGAAAACAATAGCATCAGGCTCCTGGATAAACAGAAATTTTAATCTGTGGATAGGAGAACCCGTTAAAAACCTTGCCTGGAGCTATTTAGGCAGGGCAAGAGAAGACATTCAGCGCTTTTGCGCAAAATGCAAAGACAAAAGCATGATTGATAAAGCAAAAGAAGAAATTTACATAGCCCAGGGCAGCGACTGGTTTTGGTGGTACGGCGAACCTAACGATTCCGGGCGCGACCATATTTTTGATCATTTGTTCAGGACACATTTAAAAAATGCTTACCAGATTCTTGAACGTCCTGCGCCCAAAGAATTTGATATACCGCTAATTTCAGCCGTAGGTAAGCCCATAAGACACCCCAAAGGCCACATAACGCCTTCCGTAACAGGAAAAACATCTGCAAAAATTTCAGAAGTACTTGAAAACGCAGGATACATCTTCCTGCCCGACAGCCCTACATTCGGCAGCAACAAAATAATAAAGGGCATACATTTTTGCAATGACAACGAAAATCTTTATTTGAGATTTGAAATGGACAAAAGCAACATAAAAGATTATTCCAAATTCACGCCGGATGAACTTTATATATATTTTAAAAACGAAAACCAAAATCAAAGCGCGCCCATAAGGCTTACAAGCAAGACAGAGAACGTTTATCCCATTTTAAAACACTACTTTACAAGCGAAGTTAAATTTATATTCGACAAAGAAGAAATTTTCCCGCCGCGCTTTTCGCAGGCAACCTCGGGCGGGCTTTGGGTTTTGAAACTGTTAAAACAGGTGAACTACGCTTATAAAGACGTTATTGAACTTGCCATTTCTTTTGAAGATTTGGGTATTGAAAAGGGCGCAAGTGTGGAATTTTGTATAATTTCCGCTAAAAATGCCGTTATAGATGAAGTTTTTCCTCAAGACAATTTATTAAAATTGATAAATATTTGACATCATAAAAAAAAGCTTGCCATAAAAAGATTTTAATTATAAAATAAAGAAGTACACTCCTTTAATTTTGGTTTGTAGTGATATTGAGTAGAAATTTATTGCCGATTATATTTTATAAAACGAAGGAAAGATTTAATTAAGGATACTTTTATGTATATTAACAAATGCACTAAATGTGGTAAAGAGTTCGAAACCAAAAACCCTAAACGCGTAATATGCCCCGCATGTTTATACCCGGATAGAGCCGCAAACGGCCCCGTTGAAAATGACGCTGAAACCCCAAGAGAGGAAATAGTTCCGCAAACGCCAACGCAAAGCACTTACCCCAGAAGTTACAGCGCGGGAAATTCCGGCAGCTATTCGGCAGGCGGTACAAACGCCCCTTACAAACGCCCGCCCCAACAAAGGGAAAATTACCAGCCGCGCTACAATAATAACCGCCCAGGCGGGTTCAAAAAGCCCTTTAACAAATTCCAAAACAACAACAAAGGCGGGTTCAAAAAGCCGTTCAACGCACGCCCGAAAATACCCAGAGCAATGC
>CAZYYK010000104.1:0-5677 GCA_964651135.1 uncultured Gammaproteobacteria bacterium
AAGAAGTGCAAAGGTCCACAGGCAACACTTTAACTTTTGAATCCAAAAGCATGTCCGCTATAAAAATTGAATTTGTTAAAAGCCCGCCGGGGTTAGAACGCAAATCTATAATAAGCGCCCGCTTGTTTCTGTTTTCAATTAAAGCATTTTCAAACTCTTGTGTTGCATTTCTGCTGATAAAAGAACTCAAGCGTATATAGCCTATGGCATCATCCAGTTTAGCGAATTTCGGGGTTTTTGTCGAAACGGATTTCAACTCAATATTTGCCCTTGTTATTGTATAGGTTTTGTTGGGCACGGCTTTCCTTTTAATCAAAAGGGTCACCTGTGTGCCTTCTTCGCCCCTTATTTTTTCCGCGGCCTTATCAACGCTTAAACCCTTTGTGGTTTCCCCGTTAATTTCAAGAATTTCATCTTCCGCCAAAAGACCCGCTTTTTCACCGGGTGTATCTTCAATCGGCGCAATAATTAAAAGTTTGCCTTCCCTGACGCCAATCTGCACCCCTATGCCTTTAAGCGAACCTTGTATGGATTCGTTTTCTTCTTTAAACTGTTTGGGGTCTAAAAATTTCGTGTAGACATCATTAAGGCTTGAAACCATTGTTTCGATTGCAACATAGGCATCTTCATCCGTTTGTATCTTATTGTCATACTTATGCCGCCATCTGTTCCAATCCTGCATGTTGTTTGTTTGATCAACATATTTTGCGTTAATTAACTTCCATGCCCTGTCATAAAGCTGCTGTGGGGTTTGAGCCAAAGCAAGGTTGAAGGCTGTTGATATATAAAACAAAAATATCGTTAAACCAATTACAGAAAACCTTTTTAGAAAATCTTTCATATGTATCTCCTCAAAATCGACTAATAATATAATTATACATACATTTTAATATAAGTCGAATTTTTATACAAGAAAATTAATTTTAAAGATTTACTGCCACTGATCGATTTGTTTTTGCCTTTGTTCCCCTCTTTCAAAGGCTTTGTCAAAGTCAAAAGTTTTTTGTAAGAAATCAACAGCCGGTTCAAAAAACTTGCCCCAGTGAAAAAAGTGGAAGCCTGCCCAAATTAAAGCTATAAAAACGGCAATTTTAATTAAGTCGCTTTTCATAAAAAACCCTCCGCCTAAAAATATTAACTCATTAAAAAATTAATAACAATTTTTTAATAAAGCTTAACAAGTTTGAATTGTTAATAGAGGGATATTTACTTATATAATATACCTAAATGCTCGTTGTCATCTATTATATATTTTAAATCACCATATTTTATGCTCTTTAATACAAAAAATTCTGGGCGATAAGCATAGTGATAATGATATGAATTACATTTAAAAACCATTCCATTATCCAATTTATAATATTTATCATAATCACAACCTTCAAAATCATCTGAAATGTTGGTTTGTAAAACAACAGCATAGCCATCTTTGCATAATTCTTCAAAATCATTTGCTAGAACCATTTGATTAATAAAAATTATAAGAATTAACGTTAATATAAATTTTATCACCGATTCTACTCCTGCATTATTGAAACTGTTTTTAACTATAATTTCATAATTGTAAATATATATTTAATATTTGAATACAATGTATATTTATCTTGTGTTTTTATGCTAATCTAATTATTGAATATAAAGGATAAGGATTGTAATTATTAAAAAAGATTATTTTTACCTTATTATGTTCAATATTTGTACAAACCGTTTGTTAGTTTGGAATATATATGAAAAAATGTATTTTATTTTTTAGTTGTTTATTATTAATCCCATTGCAGGCTTTAGCTTTTCAACCACAAAATGCTTGTAATTATCTACAAGACATAAACGGACTTGCAACAGGAGGATACAAATCAGATGGAATGGGTGAGTATTTTTGTTGTAGTCCTTACAAGATGTTAGATAAAAAAAGTAATTTGGCTTATTATGTGGAAGGTCCGAGTAATACAAAGGCAAATAAAGTTTATTTGGTTTTGAATGTTTATAGCCAGTCAAACAAAGCAAGTGTTCATTCCAGTCTACTGGCAGCTTCAAAAATTTTGACAAAAAAGGCAACAAATGAAGCTCTTGATCCTAAGATAGCATCTTGTATTTTGGCAGGGAAGTCAGCAAGTTTTAAACAAGGTAAATATACTATTGAAGTAAAGAAGCAAGTTTGGTCAACTGGACTTGGTTACGATACAACATTTAGTATTAAAGAATAGCAAAGTAGTTATAATGTATTGTTCAAGTTGTGGAAATGAATGTAATAATAATGATAAATTTTGCTCAAAATGTGGGGCAAAATTAAAAACTAACAATCAAAAAGAAACAGCGATAAAAAGTTGTCCAACTCGTGGGGAAAGATTTGAAACAGAAATTTGTCCTTTTTGCAGTCAAAATAATGAAACAGTTAATTCCCCAAAAAATGGCTGTGGTATTGGTTGTCTAATAATATTTGTATTAGTTATGATTTTTTCAATTATAGCTTCTAATGAAACAAGCACTCCGTCTGATAATTCCTTTAAAGAGGACATTAGAGGGCAAGAAAGTATTGCACAATTCTATTGTGAAGAAACCGTAAAGCAAAATTTAAAAAATCCCAATGGGGCAAAATTTCCAAATATTTTAGAATACAATTTTAATAATTTGGGTAATATGACTTATATGGTTTATTCTTATGTTGATGCAACAAATTCTTTCGGAGCAACTATAAGGACAAACTTTTCATGCAAAGTGAAAGTTACTGGAGAAAATACGGCTATTGTAGAAGATATAAATATTGAATAACTTCATACCAGCCCTTAGAATAATTAAGAGTAAACCTTGGTTTAATAAATACTCCCAGGGGAATTCGAATCCCCGTCTACACCGTGAAAGGGTGTTGTCCTAGGCCTCTAGACGATGGGAGCATACACTTACTTTTTATCGTTATAAATAAACAAACTTATAATGTCGTTAAGCTTTGTCAATTGCTTCTGATAGCCGACACTTTGTTTTTCAAGGTTCTTAATATTGCTTTTATATTCTTGAATTGTGAAAGCACAATCTTTAATAGAACTGTTCAAGCATTCGCGCACCTTTTGGGCGTCTTGCAAGACGCTTTTCATAGGAATTCCCAAAGCCTCGATAGTCTGCCTTATAATCTGCGCGCCGGTTTGTTTGGGCACACCGGCAGGAAGCTGTGAAATAAGCCTTCTCAAAACATTTATATTGTTGGGCATTTCAAACTCTTCGGCTTCTTCATCTTCTTCCAAATCAATGGAAAGCTTTAGTTCGGGTGCGGTTTCGGTTTCCTGTTCGGGCATTTTAAAGGTTATGTCCTTATCAGGCAACGGGGTTGAAGGTTTTGGTTTGGAATAAGAAATTTTATCCAATTTGATATCTTCCGTGTCAAGGCCGAATGAAGAAACATCATAAATGTCTTCTTCCTCTTCAGTAAGCGGAATTTCGGGCATTTCAAGTTCTGCTTCTTCAACTTCATAGTCCATGCCGTTATCTTCTTCGCCCAAGAATTCTTCCAGGCTGATACCTGTCATTTCATCAACAGAATCCTGCACCTGGTTTTCTTGTTCATCCCCTTCAAGGCTTTGGTTTTTGAGCGCGTCCGCAATCTTTTTACCCATGTTTTTCGGTAATTTATTTCCTGACACTTTACAATTCCTTCAAAATAGTACCCTTATGAACTATTATATACAAAATATTTTTTTTTACAAGTATTTATTTAAAATACATATATATCGAATTGCTTTAAGGCATATCTCACGTAACCGCCTGACAAATCAAAGATTTGTCCGCTCGCTGCGTTTGCTACTGCGCTCGCAACGGCGGTTGGGAATGGCTACGTCTTGACGGCTTTGCCCATGCAAACCCGTCTGCGACTAGCACACCATCGGTCGGCTCGTCCTTGCCAAGTGCAGCAGCACTATGCGCGGACTTCGCCTCCTATTAATCACATGCCATTTGATATTTCAAACGCACATAGCCGTTGCCGCCGGCACCGCCTGTGCCGCAGCCGCTGTTGTTGCAGCTTCCGCCCCCGCCGCCTGTGCCGCCTACGGTTTCTATTTTACTTAAAGAGGTTTTTTTGTAATCCATGCCGTTATAGCCGTTAACTTGAGCGCAGTCGCTTAATGTATCAGCCCCGTTGCAGCCGCCCAAACCGCCTCTGAATGTGGTTGAAGTAGCCTCATTATTAAATGCGGTATTTGCACCGCCAACCCAGCTTTTAAGCGTATTTGGCTGCTCAACGGGAACACTTCCCGCGGTACAATCTCCACCTGTACACGTACCACCTAAAGCTGAAACGTTAACGGATGATGCGCCCGCTGCAATTGTAAGCCCGCCCTTACCGCCGCCTGAAATGTGGCTTGTAGTATTTATGGTAAAGCTTGTATCACCGCCGTTTTGCCCGGTCTGCCCCGCATTTCCGCCTGCACCGCCTGCACCTACAGTGAATGTATAAGGTGTTGCAATTGCGAAATTATTTTCTTTAAAAGATGCAGCTGCCGCACCACCGCCGCCTGTGCCGGGCGTCATAACGCTATACACAAGCCTTGTGCCCGCACTTCCCGCAGCCACAGCGCCCACACAAGAGTAGCTTCCGCTTTGGTAATTCAAAATAACACTTCCCCCATAACCGCAGCTTTGATTCGTACAGGGCAAAATTGCGTTGGGTACACCGCCATACGCTGTGCCCACACCGCTGATGGTACTGCCCGAAGTGCCCGCAGTATAACTGCCCGCAGGAACAACATCCGCTCCGCCGCTTTTAAAAGTGCCTGCTGCAAGTGTGTAGGTTGAAGACTTATTTGCGTTCACAAGATAATTTGCAACGGAAGTTCCCGAATTTCCGCCTGTTGCAGTGGGTGTTGAGGCGTTACATGTAGAAGCTGTGCCTGCATTAACCAAAGTGGCGTACATTTTTGCGGGAAAAGCGTAAGTTGCAAAAGTTATTGTGCTGCAACCGCTTGTAACAGAATTCGTACAAACCAAAGTGTTGCTTGCTTCGCTTCCGCCTGCGCCACCGCCGCCGCCGCCGACAAGCGTCACTTCAACGCCGTCAATTATGCCGTTAGGCGGTGTAAAAGAATGCGACCCGGGCTCTGAATAAATAACATCCACTGTTTTAATACCGTTAATACAGTCAGGGTCAGAGCTTCTGGGTGCTTTTTTAGTTAAAATGGGGGCAAAAGCCGCAAGCATAATTGAAACAATCACAAATACAATCATCATTTCAGCCAGCGAAAACCCTTTTCTTCTTATATTCTTCGTAAAAACCATCAATCAAAACTCCTTAAAGTTATATCTAATTATACACTATTTTTTGGTTTTTTGCAACAAAACAGGGTTCAAAAATTTTTTGTTTGTTTTTTTAATTATTATGTATAATTAAATAATAAAGGACAAATTTCACATGCCAAAAAAAATTCATATTTCCCTGCTCAACCAAAATAAGCCCGATTTTAAAGTGCGGGTTCAAACTATGCCAAAAGATAAAACCATACTAAACTGGCTTATAGATTGGGTAAAAGAGGGTATTGAAGAAAAAACGCTGACCCATGGCGACCTGATGCCCCCAAAAGCTGAAATTGCGCGTTTGTTGGATGTCAGCACGGGAACGGTGCAAAATGCCATACGCTGCGCGGAAAGTTTGGGCTATTTTGAATCAAAACAGTGCGTGGGCACAATGGTGCGT
>CAZYYK010000105.1:0-5630 GCA_964651135.1 uncultured Gammaproteobacteria bacterium
GGGAATTTGCTTTTATGCCATAGGCGACTATATTAACTCTATAAGTGATTATGGCTATGCAACCGCCTTTGACAGCGGGTTTGCAAAAGCGTTTTTCAATATGGGCGTTGCAAAATACAAAATTAAGCAATATGATGCCGCCTTAGAAGATATAGAGCATGCCCGACAAATTTTTGAAAATAAAAATGATCAGTTGTCTGTGCGCAAATGCTTGGAAAGCGTTGATATTATTAATCAAGAGAGAGTATGACATACTTCTTAATTCTTTTGAATTTAATTTTGGTGTTGGTATTTTGCCTGATTATTCTGCTTTTATCCCTCAAATACTTTAAGATAACGGAAGAAAAGGCAAAAGATTATTCTTATTTGCAAAAAATTATCAACACAATAACAGCTGTGCGTTACGGCAATTTTCAGGCAAGGGTTGATGATGGTTACAATGAAATTACGGAAAAATTGTCACACAAGCTGAACGATATGTTTGAAAGCATTTCAGACCGTGAAAACATGGTGCAGGAATATATAGCAAAAGAAAAAGAAACAAATGTTTTAAAAGCAGATTTTATAGCCACCTTAACACATGATTTAAAGGTGCCCATAATTGCACAGCACAACACCTTTGAACTTTTTTTAAACGAAAAATTCGGCGGATTAACAGAACTTCAAAAAGATGTTTTGGGGAAATTAAAAGCTTCAAATATGGATTTAAAATATTTAGTGGATGCCCTTCTTGAAACATTTAAAATGGAGCAGGCAAAAATTGAAGTCAAAAAAGCCAAAGACATTAATTTGGCTGACCTTATCAACGAAGTAACCCGGCAGCTGGGAAGTGTTTTAGAGCTTCACAACAAGGAAATAAACCTTATAAACAACATATCATCGGAATTTTGTGCCGATATTGATGTGTTTTTAATCAAGCGGGTTTTGCAAAATCTTATACTGAACGCGCTTTTTCATAGTATTTACACTAAAAGCGTTGATGTTATTTTAAATTCCGAAAATGAGGCAGAATTTTCAATACAGGTGCGCGATTACGGCTGCGGGATAAGCAAAGAAGAAATTGAGAAAATATTTAAAAAATATTACAGCGGCTCATCTAAATTCGGCAAATCAGGAATTGGCCTGGGGCTTTATTTGTCAAATAAAATAGTTAATTTGCACGGTGGCAAAATAGAGGTTGAAAGCGAAGAAAACAAGGGAACAACTTTTAAAATAATTTTAAATATTAATTAATTGTTTTAAACTGTTTTCAATTTCATAAACCGCTGCAAGGTCTTTAATTTGTAAACTTTTTTGCAGGCGTTTTTTCTTTATAAAAGTTTTTATGCAATCAGCATTTTTGCAAACATAGCAAGAACGCCCGACTTGCCCGGAATTAGGGTTTATAACAAGGCGGCTGCCTTGCGTTTTTGTTATTTTAAACATTGCCTCTCTGTCTTGAATTTTCATGCAGGCTTGGCATTTTCTTAATTTTTGCATTTTTTATCCTTGAAATATTGAAAAATATTTACAATATTGTAATTAGCTTTATATTATCATATAATGTAAATTGTTAACAGGTATTTTTGATGAGTAGTAATTACGAAGATATAGAAAATAATATAAAGGAATTAAATGATCTGTTTGCAATAAGCACTGTTGCAAATCAAGCTACGGATATTATAGATTTAATTACCAAAACTTCAAATTTTATAGACACACAGATTAAAAGCCATATTTTAACCTTTTACATATTAGATGGCGGTTCTTTTAAAAGCGTGCCCACAAGCCAAAATTCCGCCATGGACGAATATTTCGAATTTGAAGAAGACAACGAAGCGCTTTGGGCGGTTATGAATTCGGGAAGGGTTATTGAAACCACAAACAGCGAACACCAGCAGCTGTATAATTCTTTTTGGCAGGCAAATGTTCTTGAAAAATTAAATACTAAATATTTGAGAGCATTTTTTAAAAACGAAATACCGGTTTGCTTTTGTTTTATAGGTGCTGACGAAACTCAAGAAAAACTGAAAACAGAAGAAATAGCATTTTTAGACAAAATATTTGATTTTCTTGAACCTATTATTGCAAAACTTGTTGACAGAAAAGAAAAAGACGATAAAATTGTTGAACTTCAAAAATCGCTTTACAATATTTCAATCCTTTATAATATTTCTCAGGCCGTTAACTTTATAGATGACTTAAAGCGCCTGCTTCAGGTTATTTTAAGCAAAGCCCTTGTAACACTTGAAGCAGAACGCGGCTCTTTAATGCTTTATGATTACAGAAACAATTGTCTGCAAGTAAAAGTTGTGTACGGGCTTTCTGATAAAACCATGGAAGAAAATATAAATAACGGTTTTATCCAGACATCTAAAATTCGCGCAGGCGAAGGCGTTGCAGGGACAGTGTTTTTGGAAAAGAAAGCCGTTATTACAAATCTCGGCTCTAATGACCCCAGATTTATACAAAAAAATACCCTTTCAAACACGCAGTCTCTTCTTTGCGTGCCGCTAATTGCCAAGGGTGAGGCAATCGGCGTTATAAATATTACAAATAAAAAACATAACAAGCTTTTTAACCAAAAAGACCTCGATTTTATGACATCTTTAGCAAACCAGGCGGCAATTGCAATTGATAATGCCAAGCTTTACGAGCTTGCAACAAAAGACGGGCTTACAAAACTCTATATTTACCGCCATTTTTACACTTTGCTTGAAAATGAAATCAGGCGCTGTGCCCGTTACAGGCATAATATGACCCTTCTTATGATAGACATCGACGATTTCAAAGACGTGAATGACAAATACGGGCATTTGGCGGGCGATCAGGTTTTAAGAGAAATTTCCAACGAAATTATGGAAACCGTGAGGAAAATTGATACCCCTGCTCGTTACGGCGGGGAAGAATTTGCCATAATTTTACCCGAAACAACTAAAGAAGAAGCGCTTGTTATAGCCGAACGTTTGAGGTTTGCAATAGAAAAACTGCGCGTAAAAGTTAAAAAAGATGTCGAAATAAGCGCCACTATAAGCATTGGGGTAGCACAGTTTGACTTTGAAGATACAGACCCCAAAGTATTGATAGAAAGTGCAGATAAAGCACTTTATCACTCCAAGAATAACGGCAAAAATATAATTTCAATGTATTCTGCCGAAGGCTGCGCCGTTGTGAAATATGCAACCAACTATGAAAGCACGGTCCTGGAAGAATAGGCTTAATTTATCCTATTTTCGGGTTTCTAAGCTTTAGGTGCAGTTCTCTTAACTGCATTTCGCTGACGTCTGTCGGGCAGTTTGTCATCAAATCTTTTGCCTGAGAATTTTTAGGAAACGCCATAACTTCTCTTATTGAATTGGAACACGTTAAAAGTGCCACAAGCCTGTCAAGCCCCAGGGCAATTCCGCCGTGCGGCGGTGTGCCGTATTCAAAAGCGCCAATCATAAATTCAAATTTCTCTTTGATTTCTTCCGTGGTTAAATTAAGCGCCCTAAACGCCTGTTCTTGAACTTTCGGGTCGTGAATTCTCACAGAGCCGCCGCCCAATTCAGAGCCGTTGTAAACTATATCGTATGCAATAGAGCGCACAGCCCCCTTATCTGTTTCAAGTTTGTCCAAATCTTCGGGATAAGGCATTGTGAAGGGGTGATGGACGCTTACGTAACGTGCGTCTTCTTCATTGTATTCAAACAGCGGAAAATCAACCACCCAAAGCAAATCATGCTGGCTATAATCAATAAGGTTCAGTTTTGCGCCAAAATGCAGTCTTAAACGCCCCAAAACATCAAAAACAAGTTTTGGAACATCCGCTACAAAGAACACTATATCGCCCGCTTTGGCGTGTGCCCTTTTTGCAATTTCTTCAATTTGTTCTTCCGTTAAAAACTTAAACACCGGCGATTTTACCTCACCCGTTTCCATATAAGTAACCCAGGCCAAGCCTTTTGCGCCAAACGAAATTGCAAGGTTTCGGATATCATCCATATCTTTTCTTGAATAATTTGCAATTCCGGGAATTTTAATTGCCCTTACTGTTCCGCCTTCATTTACAACACTTTTAAAAGCTTCAAAGGTTGAATTTGCCATAATATCTGATACATCAAAAAGTTCAAGCCCAAAACGCGTGTCGGGTTTATCTGAACCGTATCTGTTCATAGCTTCAGCATAGGTTAAACGCTTAAAAGGAGGTTTGGCATCAATTCCTGCCGCCTTAAAGGCATCAACAATAAGGCCTTCTGTCATTTTTATAACATCATCCTGCCCAACAAAGCTCATTTCAATATCCACCTGGGTGAATTCGGGCTGCCTGTCTGAGCGCAAATCTTCATCCCTGAAGCATTTTGCAATTTGATAATATTTTTCAATTCCGCCAACCATTAAAAGCTGCTTGAATATCTGCGGAGATTGCGGCAGCGCGTAAAATTTGCCGTCATGTATGCGGGATGGCACTAAATAATCCCTTGCGCCTTCGGGCGTTGCTTTCATTAAAATCGGCGTTTCAACTTCCAAAAAATCAAGCCCGTTAAGGTAATTTCTTATTGCCGTTACAATATCGTGGCGCAGTTTCAAATTGCCAAGCATTTTTTCGCGCCTAAGGTCCAAATAACGATATTTTAAACGTATATCTTCGCTGACATTTTCATCTTCCAAAACAAACGGAAGCGTTTTTGCCTTTGATAACACTTGTATTTCATCGGGATAAATTTCAATTGTGCCTGTTTTAAGCTTCGAATTTATGGTATCTTCAGGCCTTTTTGACACTTTGCCTCTAATGTGGATAACATATTCAGTCTTTAAACTTTGGAAAACATCATAAACCTGGGGGTTAACGGTGGGGTCTGCCACCACTTGAAAAAGCCCTGATCTGTCACGAACCTCAACAAAAATAATGCCGCCCAAATCCCTTATTGTTGAAGCCCAGCCGGCAATTGCGCAAACTTGTCCTAATTCTTTTTCCGTAATTTCGGTGCAGTTTTTGTCTTTGTATTTCAGTTCCATTCTGTTATCCCTTTATTTTTATTGTCGTTATATCAATTTTATTATAAATAAAATAAATTAACCACTTTTTTATTTTTGTTTTTGCGATAATATGTTAATATACGAAAAAATAAGGAGAGTTGAAGCAAATGGCACCGAAGAATTTTTTATTTACATCCGAATCTGTGACAGAAGGACACCCTGATAAAGTGTGTGATCAAATTTCCGACGCTATATTGGATGAATTTTTAACACAAGACCCAAAAGCAAGAGTTGCGGCGGAAACAAGTGTTACAACAGGTATGGCGCTTGTTTGCGGCGAGATAACTTCAAGCTGTTACGTTGATATTCCGCAAATTGTAAGAAATACAATAAAAGCTATCGGCTATAAGGGCGAAGAAGGCGGCGGTTTTGACTATAAAACATGTGCCGTTTTAACAAGCATTGACGAACAATCCTGCGATATAGCACAAGGCGTAAATAAAGCTTATGAAGAGCGTTCTGACAACAGTGCCACATCAAAAGAAGAAACTCTTGATTTAGGCGCAGGTGACCAGGGGATTATGTTCGGTTATGCCTGTGATGAAACCCCCGAGTTTATGCCGCTGCCTATTTCTCTGGCGCACAAATTGGCGTACAGGCTTGCACAAGTAAGAAAAGAGCATATAGTTGAT
>CAZYYK010000106.1:0-5578 GCA_964651135.1 uncultured Gammaproteobacteria bacterium
AAGGTGCGAAAGAAAATGTGCTCGGCAAAAATGATTACTTTTTCCAAACCAACCTGCAGCAGGCGTCTTCTTTGGGTTTTGACTGGGTTATGGGGCTTGGGCTTGATTTTCGCGAAAAATATCGCGAAATGATTAATTCTGTTACAAAAGAAGATATTCAAAACACGGCAAAAAAATATTTTTCTCTAAACAGCATTACGACAATTTTGGCGCCAAGCCAATATCTTGATTAATTATACAATGCTTGCGCAATCAAGGGTTAAAATATCGCCTTTAACATCAACAATTGCCCAGCGGATTGGCACAATACCCTCTTTTTTAAAGTAATCTTCAATAAAATCAAGGCTCGGTTTTTCGCATTTTATTTTAATTATTTTGCTCACAATTTCCATATCTTTATAATAGCAAAAAAATCTTTTTTGGGGTTTTAAAAGAAAGAAGGGAGTATGTTATGCAAGTCACTTTTGGGCGCATTATCCCCGTTAAAGCGTATATAGATAAGGCCAAGGCAGACAAGCAGCAAACCGCTGATATTTCAAATATTCTGTGCGGTTATCTTGAAAAAAGAGATTATTATCCGAACCACACTTTGGCAGAGCAGCAAAGAAGGTTTTTTGCTTCTCAAGTTGCGGATTACCAATTGCCCAAAGGCGCTTATTGCCCCCATGACAATGCAAAATCGGCTGTTTTGCCATTTAGCGTTGAAGATGAAAGATATTTGGCAACGGGTGAAGATATCACCTGGGTAAAAACCTACGGGTATGAGTACGGCAGCGACCGCAAAAAAGCAAATACCTTAATTGACAAAAACTTAAAGCTTGCAATCAGGGGTCTGTACGAACAGTGTGAAATGTGGGGAGCGTGCCCGGATATCGAAGAAAAAACCGCCCAACTTGAACGAGATGCCCAATTACAAAAAGAAGCGACAACTTATCAATTAAACCAGAAAAGAATAGCAAAATTAAGGGCTTTAGTGAATAACCCCGACAGGAAAATCGACAAAACACTTAATATAATGGCATCTTTCAACCCTAAAGCCGAAAAAGACAAAGAAGCCTACACAATTAGTCTAATTGATTTCAAAGCTTAATATTTATAAAAAAAGCTGGATTTTTAAACGTTTTTTCTTTAGAATGGCATTATGGTTATACTGAATTTTATTGTTGTAATACTTTTTTTATATTTGCTTGTTTATTCAATCTATCTTCTGACCCTTAATTTGAAGTCTTTTAAGGCGAAAGATTACATTGAAGAACAGGAGCGGCTGAATGACAGCATAAAAGTTCAAAATAAACTTTGTGTTATTGTTTGGGCGAACAAAACCCATGAAATTTTTGAAATCTTGCATGCGCTAAATTCGCAAACTTACAGCCGCGAAAACTATGACGTGCACTTAATAAGCATTTGTTCGGACAAAACCCTCACCCGTCTGCCTG
Source organism: uncultured Gammaproteobacteria bacterium (assembly GCA_964651135.1). Classification (GTDB taxonomy): domain Bacteria; phylum Cyanobacteriota; class Vampirovibrionia; order Gastranaerophilales; family Gastranaerophilaceae; genus CAYYBA01. Next base: position 1,437 of record CAZYYK010000106.1, read on the forward strand.
ATTTTGCCCACGGGGCAAGAATTCACACCATTGAAAACCCCAATTATTTTTCAAAAGATAAGGCAATTTCTGTTTTTGTGGAAAAAATTCTTAAAGAAGAAAAATTTGACGCTTTTGTGTTTTTGGGTGCAAACCGTATGGTTGAGGCTGATTATCTTGAAAATGTCAATAAAAATTTAAAGGCATGCTGTGTTTTGACGGGAAAACTGGATGTGAAAGCGGATGATACAACGCCTTTGACTAAACTTTTTTCAAATATTTTGCACGTAAAGCAGGAATTTACAAACCACACCTTAAATATTTCGCGCACAATGTTTGATTTAATTTCAATAATTGACGGCGACAACTGCGTTATTCCCGCTGAAATTTTGGAAAAAGTGGGGCGCGTTTGTTTTGAAACCAAAAATGATGAGCTTAAATACTCCCTTTTTCTTGCCAGCAACGAAATTAAACCCGTTTATAACCCTTTTATTGAAACAACGGTTTATGCCCACAATTTTGACGCTTCATCCCCTTCAACTTCTCAAAAATTTCAGCTTTTAAAATATTATCTGCCCCTTTTATTCCGCAAACGCTGGTATTTTGTTGAATATGTAATATCTATGCTCAAGCCCAACGCCATTTTCGCGTTTTTTGCGTATTTTCTTATTTTATACTGTTCTTTCCGCTTCATGCTCTCAATTGAAGTAAAATACGTTGTCCACCTTGGCTTATTTTTGATATTTGATATAATTTTAGGGGTTGTTTCATCCAAAATAAAATTTTCAAAACTTTTTTATCTATGCCTTTACCCCTTATGCGGGCTTATTTTGAAGTATAAATCCGCAGTTGAAACACTCGCGCATAAAAACCTTGAAAAACAAAAAATGGAAGATGCGAGCATTGACATGGCAACGGTGCAATGCCTTGTAACAGACGGCAAAAAAGATTTAGCCTGCGAACTTGATTTGGTTTCGGAAGATGGCATGCGAAAAGCGGTTTTCAGATATAAAAAGAAAAAATTCTTTTCAGACGCCTTTTTAAGAATGTTTGACGCCTTGGAAAATATTACAAAAAAAGTTGAAGATAAAGGCTATGTGCTTAAAATCTGCCAAAATTGCAAGAATTTTTCTTCCAACAGGGATGAAACAGTTGATTTGGTTAAAGGTTTTTGCTCCATAAAACGTCTGGGTGAAGAGGCGGGCGAAACGCTTATTTGGAATACTTGCCCCGGTTTTGCCAAACCGCTTAAAGAAAATGAAGTTAATAATAAATTTGAAAAGTAAGGGAATGAATGGCTCAAGTTACTAAAGAACAGCAGGCTATAAACGAACAGTGGCAAAAGGTCTTAGACCTTTTGTCTGTAAGGATACCTGAAAGTTCTTATCTGCCGTGGGTTTCGAACCTAACTGCCACAATGCCCATTATGGAAGAACACCCAAACGGCATTATAATTTTAAAAAGCAGCCAGTCTTTTGGCATTCAGGTAATTAAGCAAAAATATTTGGCGGAAATTGAGAAGGCTATTTTTGAAGTGAGCGGGCATAAATACCGTGTGGATATTATGTTTGAGGCTGCACCCGTTAAGAAAATCAAAAAAGCGGACATGCCGCCCCCCGAAATAGCCTCAATGCAGGCAAAAATCGATAATTTAAAGCAAATGCACTCTTTTTGCGGGCTTAATTTAAAATACACTTTTGAAAATTTTGTTGTGGGCGAAAACGCCAAATTCGCATATAATGCGGCCTATGCTGTGGCACAAGCGCCGGGGCAAAAATATAATCCGCTTTTTATTTACGGCGCTGTGGGTATTGGCAAAACCCACTTAATGCAGGCAATAGGGCACAGCATTTTAAGGAATTTCCCCGATTTAAAAGTGAAATACACAAAAGCTGAAGAATTTATGAACAAGTTTATCGACTGCATTAAAGCGGGCGGAGATGCCAATGTGCATATGAAAAAATTCCGCGATATGTACAGAAACGTCGATGTTTTGTTAATTGATGATATTCAATTTATTGAAGGCAAGAAAAAAACAGAGGAAGAAATTTTTAACACTTTTGATACACTTTTTTATGCGGGCAAACAAATAGTTTTCGCATCAGACAGGCCCATAAGCCATTTTGCAAAAACATCGGACAGGCTTAAAAGCCGTTATGAATGGGGTTTGAACGTTGAAATTTCCGTGCCCGATTTTGAAACAAGGGTTGCAATTGTCCAAAATTATGCGAAGCGTTCCAACTTTGAAATTTCAAGGGAAGTGGCACAATATTTGGCTGAAATTTATGATAAAAACGTGCGCGAACTTGAGGGCGGATATAACAAAATAAGCGCCTGGGCTTCAATTAACGGAGTTGAATTAACACTTAACCTTGCAAAAGAAATTTTGGGCGCCGAAATTGTAAAAAAACAAATCACGGTTAAAGAAATTATTCAAAAAACAGCACAGTATTTTGGCATAACGCCCGATAAAATAACAGGTGCAATAAGAAGCAAAGAAATAATGCATGCAAGGCAGTGCGCCATTTATTTTGCGCGCGAAATGACAGAATTAAGCTTCCCTGTTATTGCAAAAGATTTTAACAAAAACCACACAACAATTTTATATTCCTGGGAAAAAATGAAGGAAGAAATCCCCCTGAATCCCAGGCTTAAAAAAGAAGCTCAGGATTTAAAAGATTTTATCTTAAGCTAAAATCATTGCAGCGGGGCATTTAAGCGCGTTTGTTTTTCTTAAATTTTGCGTATTCTTTGCTTTCTTCTTCCCAAACTTTTTTATCAAGCTTAAGCGCATGATTCCAAAATTTTTCCAAAGCATAATTTTGCCTCTGTTCAAAGTGCATAATATGCACCACAACATCCCCGTAATCAAGCAAATTCCATCTGTTTGAAGGGTCATTTTCATTGCCCTGAGGTATGCGGTTGAAATATTCTTTAATTTTTTCACGCACTTCCCCTGTCGCACTTTTCACCTGCGTTGTTGAATTTCCTGAGGCTATTACAAAATAATCGGCCAAAATACTTATATTTGATATGTTTAAAATTTGTATGTCCTGGGCAAGTTTATCGTCTAATATTCTTGCAATAACGCTTGCCAATTTTTGTGATGTTATATCGGTCATTAAATGTTTCCTGTTGAACTGTTTTTGTCGTCTTCCAAAGATTTAATATCAACACTCTCATCCCCTTCGCCGTAGCCGAAGCTTGCGGAGTTGTCAATATCGATATTAACTTCTCTGTCTATTATTTCTATGTCTGAATTTAAAAATTCTTTGATTTTGCCGTTTTCAAATTTAATGCTTACTTTTTTGTATAAAACGTTTAAAGAACAAACCTTGCCAAGCCCGTCGGGTGTCATAACAGAAGCACCGATTGGCGCAATGCCCCTTGCGTTTTCAACGTATGTGGGGTATTCGTAATTTAAACAACATAAAAGCCTGCCGCATGCGCCTGTTATTTTGCTTGGTGTTATGGGAAGCCCCTGGTCGCGTGCAATTTTTGTGTTCACCTGTTCAAATTTTTTCAAAAACCTGCAACAGCAATAGTTTTGCCCGCAAATTCCTTCACCTTGCAGAATTGAGGTTTCGTCCCTAACCCCTATGTGGCGAAGGTCTATCCTTACATATTTAAATTCCTGGGTCAAATCTTTTAAAAGTTCCCTAAAATCTACCCGTTCGGGCGCTGTATAATAAAAAGTGATTTTTTTTCTGTCAAACGTATAGCGGGTTTGGGTTAAACTCATAGATAAACCGCGCGCTTTAATCATTTCGCAGCATTTATAAAAAGCCTGAATTTCAAGCAGTTTCTGTTCTTCAAGCGTTTGCATGTCTTTTTCGTTCATAATTCTTATGACAGGCAGAGGCTGAGGCTTAAATTTTTCCCATTGCTTCATAATTTCATCGTTCACCAAAAAAACTTTATGAGCCTCCATTCCTTTTTCGGTTTCAACAAGTATCATTTGGCCGTGTTCAAGCTTGAGATTTTCATTAACCTTTAGAGGAAAAAAACTATTTTTTATTATCCTTATCGCAAATTTCATTATCAATATTATACAATAAACTTTTTTAAAAAAACAATAAAAGTTACGGCTTAAAAAACTTGTAGGGTTCAATTTCAAGCGCATGTGCTATCATAATAAACCTTTTTAAGCTGGGCGCGTATTT
>CAZYYK010000107.1:0-5532 GCA_964651135.1 uncultured Gammaproteobacteria bacterium
ATTCAACAATGTATTTAGCCTCTTTTGTTGTTGTGTTGGGCATAATAACAACAATTTCATCCCCGCCGTAACGTCCGCAGAAATTAGTGTTTGAGGTGTTTTGTGATATTTTTTGCGCCACCGTTTTTATAATTTCATCTCCCTTGGCATGGCCTAATTCCCTGTTTATTTGAGAAATATTGGAAACATCAAAAATGCAGATTGCAACTTTTTGTTCGTTTTCCTGGGCAATTTTAATTTGTCTTGTAATTTCTTCCTGCAGGCTTTTGTGGTTTGCAAGGCCTGTTAAAAGGTCTGTATCCGTGTTCTTTTCAACCAATTCGCCCAAAGAGCAGTTTCTTATAAAAGAAGCCATATAATTTGACACAAGTTCATAAAAATCTATATGAACATCAACCGCGTTATCCCCGATGGCTAAAACGCCTAAATTTTCGTTAAACGCTAAAAGCGGCAAAATTGCTACCATTGAATTTTCTAAATAAAGTAAATTCAAAGGCGAAATATTGGGGCTTATTTGTATCTTTTTTCCTAAAAACGCTTTTGCGATAAGGTTTTCGCTGTTGTTCAACATAACTTTTGAAGTGTATGTTGCGCCTATTTTATCCATAAGCCTTAAATTTATACAGTTTGAAGCTTTTTGGTAAACGCCCAAGGCCGTGAAATTTGTCTGCATTGTGTTTGTAAGAACATTATGCAGCGCGCAAAAAAGCTGGGAATAATCTGTTTTATCTTTTACAATGCCGTTGAAATACCTTAAAATTTCCTGGTATTCCAAAACGTTATGGTTCATTATAGGCATTTTTGTATAACCACCATAAAGCCTGTTTGTGGTGGTTCTTTTGCTCGATTGTATAATCGGGTTAGAAAAAGTTTCGCTTATGCTGGGGCTTATTCTAACATTATTATGCAATGCGTTATTATTTACCTTGTCCGTCTTTTTATCAGAATTCACTTCTTTATAAAACCTTTTTCATCGACTGAGATATTGAATAAAAGTTGACTGAAAATTATGATTGCCTATATGTTAAGAATTATAACATACTTTGTAACATTTTATCACCGCTTTTGCCTAAAATTGCTACAAAACTTAAAATATCATCTATCAAGGCGAACAATCTTTAAGATAATTTGATTGATATCATTGTGTTTAAGGATAAAAACATGCCTTAAAACATTTTGTTGCTGCAGGCTCTTTTTTAAATGATAATGCTGATAAACAATTTGACACAAAGCCAAAATAAAATTATAATTAAATTATGCATTATTATGCAAGGAGAAAAAAATGGTAAAAAGCAGCAAAGACACAATTCCAATAGAGGTATACATTTTAACAAAGGATCACGATATTAAAGGCACGGTGCATGTTTCTAAATATACCAACACAAACCGTGAGCTGACAGATTTGTTAAATGACAAGGAAAGACGCTTTTTAGCCGTTACAAACGCTGAAATTATGACCAAAAATTCATCCACTGCTCCCAGAAGGTACGATTTTTTGGAAGTTCACATTGACGCTATTTTGCTTGTACACCCGTCAACACAGGTGTTGTTTAAAGAAACATCAAAGGCGCAGGAAGACATTAAACGCTTTAGAGAATTAAGAAACAAATTATCGCAAACAAAGCCCTTTAGTTAAAAGCGATGCTGCTTTATAAATATGGTAAGAGGCGCAAAAATGGAAAACATGAATATTGTAACGGGGGGAGAAGGGCATTGAACAGAAAAGCATTTACACTCGCCGAAGTTCTTATCACATTAGCAATTATCGGTGTTGTGGCAGCGCTTACAATTCCTACGGTTGTGCGTAATTATCAAAAACAGCAATTAAAAGTCCAATTTAAAAAAGCTTACTCAACAGTTATGCAAACCGTATCAAAAACTTATGCGGATTTGGGTTATCAGGCGCAATGCTACGCTTACAGGGATTCCTTTGGTACGGCACACTTTAATTATTCTGAATGCATTGACGTTTTTTGGCCTCAATTTTTTAAAAATTTAAAAGTTGCAAAAGCTTGTGATACTAATGGCTTTGCAAACGGTTGTGTGCCCGCATATTTAGGGCCCGACGGGATATATCAGAAACAACAAAAAGCACAAGCTGGCGACCCTGATTATGACCCCGATTATGGCATGAAAGTCATAGCAGGCTGCCCTGCCTGGACAAGTGCCAATTTTAGAGATGCCCCTGCTTATGTTTTAGCGGACGGTTTAATTTTCAGTTTTGCTTACACAAAATCTAAAATGCCTATTTTTGCAATTGATATAAACGGCAAAAAACCGCCGAACAAGCTTGGGCATGATGTTTTTGCCTTTATGTTTAATGCACAGAATGGGTTGGGAAGAAACATAAAATTACAGGAAGCCTATTGCTTTACGCCTGATGAAGGCGGGTTAACCACAACGCAGATGCTTAAAGATGCGATGACAAAATAACAACAAACGGGGGTTTGAAGCCCCCGTCTTGTATATTGAATATTAGTTATAAACTGAATGACATTAAAGCTTTTACCGAGCGAGCCGTGTCCTGCACTTCTTTTTCATTATTACAGCCCACTGTTTCTTCCAAAATTTTCATAGCTTCTGTTTTATCTCTTAAAGCTAAAAGTTCGTTAATTGCGCTCATTGCAACGCTTGCGCTTAAATCGTTAATGCCTTTGCCTTTGTTTGTAATAACAATTCTCAATGTATTTTCGCTGTTTCTTTTTATAAGCGCTTTTGCGGCAAGTTCGCGAACTTCATCCAAAGGGCAATTTGTGCCTAATTCTTCCAAAACCTGCACTGCTTCGTTATCCTGGTGTTTTCCTAAAGCTTCAATTATATTATTTAATTTTCTGGACATATCTACACTCCTAATCCGCTTATTTCGTCTTTAAACATATCCCTAAGCTCTGATACCGGGCGTTTTGTTAAATTTGAAACGTTGTATTTCATAAAATCAAAATTAACTTCTGTTTTATTTAATTTGTCCGCTATATTTTTGGCACTTGTTTTAATTCTTGAACCGAAAGAAACAATGCCCTGCCTTGCGGTAGCAACTTTATCTAAAGTTGATGTCCAGGCGCTTGACAACAATTTGCCGGCTTGTGCCATTTTTTCTTTTACCACGTTGTTTTCAACAGCTTCTTTTTTGGGGGAGTCAAAAACATCCATTTGCAAAACAGTGCCCTTAAATGTTATACCAAAAGGGTTTGTGTGGGCTATATCTTGATTAATATTTTTTGTTCTGTTTGCCTTAAACTTGTTAAAGGCGTCCAGGCTTGCCCTTAGGGGTGATATTTTTTGCATAATTTATACCTCTCGATTATTTCTTTGACTTAAAATTATCACAATTTTAAGCGGCGGAAATCATCTTTTTGGTCTAATTTTAAACTTTAAATAAAACCTCTATTCCTTCAAATTCAAAAACCTTTTTGGTCTTAATTCCTTTGGAAATATCATAAGCAAACATAGCACCCAAAAGTGCCTCAAGGTTGGATGCCGGCGGCATATTTTCCGGCAGCTGTTTAAAATTATATTTTATTTTTAATGCGCTCAAAAGGCTTTTGCAATCAAAAGAAGAGCGCAAAAGGTATGTGGGCGCAAGCTGATAGGCAAAACGCAGCTGGGAAATATCAAATCTGAAAATCTGCGCCCCTTCTTCTTTATATTTTGTTAAAATGTCGCACCCTCTTTTGCTTAGGCGGTTTGTCCAGTTGTTTTTGTTTATTTCAAACTTATTGTCAAGCATTTTATAGTTTTTGGAATGTATACGCCACTTTCCTTCCAAAAGGGCGCTGTCCGAAGGCAGGGACGCGCAAAAAATTGTTTGGTCAATTGAATTGTAGTTGTTTAAAAATATTTCCAAATCGCGCGTATCATAGAATTTATCCATGGAAATTATCTGCCTGTTTTTATCCAAAATTGCAACCGAAGAGTCGTAATTTTGGGAATTTGAAAGGGAAATTCCCATAAAAAAGTTTTTTAAAGCTAAATTTGTTTTTAATTCTTGTCGCATAATTTAAGTATAAATGCTTCAAACAAATTTCGCAAATAATATTTTTATTATAGAATAGCTTTATGAAAAAAATTACGATTTTAGGTTCAACAGGTTCAATTGGCGTTCAAGCGCTTGAAGTTGCCCAAAACTTGGGATGTGAAGTTTTAGCGCTTGGCGCGGGAGATAATATTGACCTTGTTTTAGAACAAATTAAAAAATTTCACCCCAAAGCCGTGAGCGTTAAAACCCCTGAAAATGCCGCAAAAATTAAGAGCGAATTTCCAAATATTGAGGCGTTATCGGGCGAAGCGGGGCTTATTGAACTTTGTGAAAACACTAAAAACGATATAATTGTTGCGGCAACATCGGGAAAGGTGGGCTTAAAACCAACTCTTAAAGCCATTGAATGCGGCATTGATATAGCGCTTGCAAACAAGGAAACTCTTGTAATGGCGGGGGACATTGTTATGAAAAAAGCGCTTGAGCACAATGTTAAAATTCTGCCCGTAGATAGCGAACACAGTGCCATTTTTCAATGCTGCAAAGATTTTTCAGCTCTTGAAAAAATTATAATAACAGCTTCGGGCGGGCCTTTTTTGCATAAAACAAAAGAAGATATGGCAAACATGCAGGCCAAAGACGCCCTAAAACACCCCAGATGGCAGATGGGCGAAAAAATTACAATAGATTCTTCCACCCTTATGAACAAAGGGCTTGAAGTGATTGAAGCACACCACCTGTTCAATTTGCCTTACGATAAAATTGATGTTGTAATTCATCCGCAGAGCATTTTGCACTCTGCCGTTGAATTTAAAGACGGCTCAATTTTGGCGCAATTGGGTGTTCCTTCAATGCATCTGCCTATTCAATACGCTATCACATACCCGAAGCGTGTTGAGGGAATAAAATCTAAAAGTTTTGATTTTACAGGGCAGAATTTGACTTTTGAAAAGCCCGATTTTGAAAAATTCCCATGTCTTTGCCTTGCGTATGAAGCGGGGAAAATTGGCGCAAGTGCGCCTGTTGTTTTAAATGCGGCAAATGATGTTGCGGTTAAAAAATTTCTTGAAGGAAAAATTAAATTCAGCGAAATTGAAAAAATAGTGGAACGTGCACTTTCAGACCACACGCCTGTTTCACACCCAACTTTGGATGAAATTTTTGAGATAGACAGGGAAATTACAACAAAGCTTTCTTAAGGTTTTTTTGATATTTTAATTTCGTAGCCTAGAAAATCTAAAATTTCTTGCACTGTTTCAAAACGTACGCGTTTTTTTGAAAACATTAAAGACAAATTGCCCGGGGCAGGAATTTCGTAGCCGCAAGAGTTCATTTTTTCAACAAGTTTTCTCATTGAAATTCCTGAGCGCACAAGCACAACTTGTATTTCTTCTTTGATATTAATCATATAATAATATTATGATTTTAGATATAAATTGACAAATTATTGAAGTAATATTATTATATTTATATCAATAATATTTATTTAATATCAAATATTAAGAGGTATAGTATGAAAAAACAAGGTTTCACACTTGCAGAAGTTCTTATAACTC
>CAZYYK010000108.1:0-5507 GCA_964651135.1 uncultured Gammaproteobacteria bacterium
AGTAATCCCCGCAAGGCTTTTGGGCAAAAGAAACACGGGCGGGAGTGTTGAAATTTTTCTCCTAAAACCGCTTGAAGAAAACATGTGGATGTGCCTTATTAAAAATTCAAAAAGGCTTAAAACGGGCGAAATTATTGAAATTGCCCCCTGTTTAAGCGCCGAATTTATTGATAATAAGACAGTCAAGTTGATTTATAAGGGCGATATTTATAAAATTTTGGAAAAAACGGGCAAAACACCGCTGCCGCCTTATATTTCAAGGCGAGCTACCGAAAAAGACGCCCGAACATATCAAACGGTTTTTGCTAAAAACCCAGGTTCTGTTGCAGCGCCAACCGCAGGGCTTCATTTTGATAAAAAAATGCTATCTGTTATTAAAAAACGCGGCATTAACATTGCCTCAATCACGCTCAATGTGGGGCTTGGCACGTTTTTACCCGTGAAGTGCGAAAATATTTTAGAGCACAAAATGCACAATGAAAGCTTTGTTATAACGCCTGCTGCCGCAAAAACAATTAACGAAACAAAAGGCAGCGTTATAGCTGTGGGCACAACATGCACGCGCACGCTTGAAGCTGTGGCGCAAAAACACGGCAGAATTGTTGCCGTTGAAGATGAAACAGACATTTTTATTTATCCGCCCTTTGAATTTAGGGTTGTGGATAAACTTTTAACAAATTTTCATCTGCCAAAATCCACTCTTATGATGCTCACAAGCGCTTTTGCAAGCAGAGAATTTGTGCTTGAAGCCTACAAAAGGGCTATTGATAACAAATACCGCTTTTTTAGCTACGGCGATTGCATGTTTATAGAATAACCTATTTTAAACCCTGCGGCGCTAAAATTGCAACAACATTTCTGCCTTCCAAAGAAGGGTTTTTTTCGAATACGGGGTTATCCACCTCTAAATCTTTTAAAAAACGCGCGGCTAAATTTGTTGCAAGTTCGCTGTGCTGCATTTCGCGCCCGCGCAGCATAATTACAACCTTAACTTTGTTGCCTTCCTTCAGGAATTTTTTGGCACTTTTAAGACGCACATCGTAATCATGCTTGTCTATTTTGTAGCGCATTTTAACTTCTTTGATGTTCACAACGTGCTGCTTTTTGCGCGCTTCTTTTGCGCGCTTTTCTGTTTCATAGCGGTATTTGCCCCAATTCATTATTTTTGCAACGGGAGGAGATTGGTTTGGAGAAACAACAACTAAATCCAGATTTTTTTCTTTTGCAAGCTCTAAGGCCTTTTTTGTGGGTATACTGCCGTGGTTAACACCTGTGTCATCAATTAAGATTACTTCTGTTGCGCGGATTTTTTCATTTACTAAATCCTTTGGCGCTGTTGAATCATTTCTAGCGATAAATCGTTCTCCTTTATAAGTTATGTTTTTATTATATCAAATATTTTTTAAAAATCAAGCAAGGCTTTAGTTAAAGGGTTTTATAATTGATTTGAATTGTCTATTTCAAAAATAATTTTAACCACACTGTGCAAAACAAGCATTATTGCAGAATTTATAAGGGTGTTTGAATTGTTAACCCGAATACTCTGCCCTTCTTTGGGTGCTTGGGCGTCTTCTTCCTGTTTGATTTTGGAAAAGCTCACACTTGTTTTAATGTTGTGGTTTTGCGCTTCAACCTCAACAAGTTTCAAAAACATCTGTGAGGGGAAGGTTTCCACACACTGCACAAAAATATTTATTTGACCCTGCTCTTTTGTTAAAACCGCCCGAATATTGCCGTAATTTTTGGTTTTTATTAAAATTTCAATGCAATCATCCTCATTTGCGCCGGCCTCACTTGCTTTTTTGGTTATTTCAAAGTCAAAATCGTTACTGTTTTGGCTTAAGGGCAAAAAGGGCAGATATAAAAGCAAAAGGTTTTTAATTGCCTGGTTGTTTTGGGCACTTGCAGCCGTTACACTTGCGCCGATTAACACCAAAAGCTGCTTCAGCTGGCTTACATCTTTTATGCCCAGTTTTGAAAATTCTGCCATGGCTTGAATTATTTTCTGCGCCGCCTCTTTGGCGTTTGAATTTAAAATGCCTGCAAATTGGGCAAGGTCAAATTTAGAAAGCAAAAAATCCCCCTTAAACTGCGCCTGTAAGGTTTGGGTTATTAAATCTTTTATCTCTTTTGGCAGATTAAGGCTTTCTTTCATATAGTTTAGAAGCTGGGCATGCTCCATTGTTTGCGTTTGCAAAGAATAAAAATCAACGGTTTTGCCAACAGCGTTTTGTATGTCCGATTGCGGCATCTGCGCGCTGAAAGGCTTCGGGCTTGCGGGCTCAAGCGCAGGCTTGGGCGCATTTTGAGGAGCGTTTACTCTTGCAACATCTTTAATAATCTTATTTAAAAGTGAAAAAGGATTAAACTGATTCATAAAAAATTCCCGCACACTTATTATATCATATTTTAAGGATGCGGGAAAATTAATCAATTTTTTTATATTTTATAACTGTTGCCTGTTTCTGAAAATTAAATCGTCCGTTAAAAGAAGATAAATCACGGTTGATTGTTTTTCTTTATATTTAACCCTGGGCGACACTTTGTTTGCGTAGTTTACCAAAAATTCGCCTTCATCAACAGGTTTTGTTTCTTTTTGATATTTAAACCAGTCTTTGTGCTGGTTTTTGGCGTTAACATACACCACATTTGAGTTTTTATCCGTCAAGGGAACTGCCGCCATAGAAAACTGGTAGCCGTCTTGTAACATTATTCTGTCTAAAACAAGCAAATTGTGGTTGCTTTTATCTCTCCAGGTTGATTTTTTAATCCTTAAAACCTCAGCGCTGAACTTTGTTCCTTTTGGATACAAGAAAGTGCCTTCTTCGGTTGAAACATCTTCGGGCGCGCTAAATTCAATAATATCGCCCACTTTTGCGTCTTTATAAGCAACAGGTGTTTCAAAAACGCCTTTAATTATGTTGCCGCCTTTAATAACTTTTTTCCTGTCGTAAATTTCAACTTTGTTTGAAAGAGGCTTATCGTGGATGTGCAGGGTTTCTGTTGAAAGCAAAACATCGGGGATTCTAACTCTTAAATCAGATGTTTTATATTTATCCTCAATTAATTCCAAACTGTTTTGAACCTTGTTAAATAACACGGCAGCTTCTGCGCGCGTTAAATAATCAATCGGCCTTAAGAGGTTTTTATTGGGGTGGTTGATATATAAATCGTTCTTAACGGCCTTGGCGTAAGTGGCAACAGACCATTCAGGCACTGTTTGACTGTCGCTGAATTTGTTTAAAATAGCAATGTTGTTGTAAGGGCCTCTTACAATGTGCCCCAAGGCGCTTGAAGCCTCTGCACGGGTCATGGAATGTTCGGGCTTGAAGGTTTTGTCGGGATAGCCGAAAATCAAATCCAATTCCTGTGAAATCAAAATGCTTTTTACATTTTTTGTGGTCGGGGTCAAGTCCACCAACCTGTTGGGCGCTTGAACACGCAGGTTTTCGCTTCCCAAAGACATAACCAGGCCGTTTACGAAATCCGTTCTTGAAATAGCTTCATCGGGGCGGAATTCGCCCTTTTCATTTAAGGTTAAATATCCGTGCGTTAAACTGAAAATAATTTCACGTGCCGCCCAATTGTCAATTCTTACGTCCGTAACTTCTGCGGCATGAACCGCATTAAGCGTTAAAAGCAGCGCGATTAACAACTTTACAATATTTTTACCAAACATATTCAATCTCCCTGTTATATTCAAAAATATTTTACAATAACACTGCATAAAAATCAAATATATTGCAAAGTATTTGTAATATAATAAAAAATATGTACAACATCAAACATTTTAAAAAAATAAACTCTACAAACGTTTTTGCTAAAGAAAATTTAGATAAATTGAGCCATTTTGACGTTATAAGCGCGGACTTGCAAACCAAAGGCCGCGGCCAGTTTGACCGATACTGGTATTCAACCGATAATGGCGGGGGCAATTGCTATGTTACAATTGTTTTAAAGCCTGAAAATTTGGCGAACTTAGATAAACTAACCCAATATGCAAGCCTTAAAGTGGGCGAAACGCTTGAAAAATACGGGCTCAAGACGCAATATAAATATCCGAATGATGTTCTTATAAAGGGCGGAAAAATTGCGGGAATTTTGGCGCAAAGTGTGTTTTGCGGGGATTTTTTTAAGGGTGTGATTGTGGGAATCGGGGTTAATTTGAATTTGAAGGATAAAGATTTTAAACAAATTGATATCCGCGCAACCTCAATTTTTAATGAAACTGGCAAAAAAGTGGATAAAACTGAATTTATAACAAGCCTTTTGGACAATTTTTGCGGGGGTTTTGAAGATTTTATTTCAAGCAAGATAAAAGAGGATATTTTATCTTACAATTTTGCGCGCAAACAATAGGTTATTGCCCTGTTTGTATTGACAATTGCCGCCCGATAAGATAAAACAGGGGAGCTTTGCGCAGCGCTTATTATGAAAGACAGCTGGCAGATTACGGATGATTATCCCTGGTGAAAAACTTCTTGTGCGCCTAAAAATTTCCTGCTATAATTAACATACCAAAAAGGAGAGAAGTATGTTAGTTGTTATGCGCCATGGCGCAAGCCAAAAACAAGTTGATAAAGTTATTGAATTCATCAAAAACAAAGGCTTCACGCCCCACATATCCGTGGGCGACATCCACACGGTTATTGGCGCTGTTGGCGGCAAAACCGGCATAGACCCAAGGGACATCGAACTTTTAGAAGGCGTTGAAGATGTCATAAAAATAACGTCGGGCTATAAGCTTGCAAGCCGCGTTTTCCAGAAAAAAGACACGGTTGTTGAAATAAACGGCGAAAAATTCGGGAGCGGGCATGTGGGCATTATTGCAGGGCCTTGCACCATTGAGAGCGAAAAACAAATTATGCAATGCGCGCGCATTTTAAGCGGCATGGGTGTTAAAATCTTGCGCGGCGGCGCTTTTAAGCCCCGCACATCGCCTTACGCTTTTCAGGGTCTTGGCGAAGAAGGTCTTATTTTGATAAGAAAAGCCGCAGACAAGTACAATATGGCCGTTACCACGGAAGTTATGGAAATAAACCACATTCCGCTGATGGAAAAATACGTTGATATTATGCAAATCGGCGCTCGCAATATGCAAAATTTCAATTTGCTTAAAGAATTAAGCCGCACCAAAAAACCCGTTATTTTAAAGCGCGGGTTTGCCTCCACAATTGAAGAATGGCTTATGGCGGCGGAATATTTAATGGCGGGCGGCTGCCGCAAAATTATTTTGTGCGAACGCGGTATCAGAACCTTTGAAACCACAACGCGCAACACGCTTGATTTGTGCGCAATTCCCGTTATTAAAAAACTTTCGCACCTGCCCGTTATAACAGACCCATCGCATGGCACAGGCTTGCGCGACAAGGTTTATCCGATGTCTTTAGCGTCTTTGGCCGCAGGGTGCGACGGCATTATGCTTGAAGTGCACAACTGCCCTGATGAGGCGGTTTGCGACGGCGCACAATCGCTGACGCCGGAATTGTTCCACAATTTAATGAAGA
>CAZYYK010000109.1:0-5323 GCA_964651135.1 uncultured Gammaproteobacteria bacterium
GACCTTTTTTTGCCAAATAGTTTGCAATTTCACACACAACAGGCGTTTTGCCCACCCCGCCCGTGGTTAAATTCCCGACGCATATAACTTTTCCGCTGATTTTTTGTGGGCGCAAAATTTTAATTTTGTACAAAAAATTTTTAACACCGATTGCGACAAAATAAAATATTGAAAAAAAACCCAGTATCAGTTTTAAAAATCGATGCCCTTTAATTAAATCGTAATGAATTTTTTGAATTAAAACTTTCAATTTTTAACCTCAATTAAAACATTAATCTGAAAAGCAAAAATCTTTTATTTAATTTTTGAGAAAACATTTTCAAGTTCCTTGTTGTCACAACAACATCGGCAACAACCCCACTTAATTTGACCTTTTCGCAGTCGGGCAGTTCGTTCATGTCTTTAAGCGTTGTATTCACGTTTTCCATTAAACGGTTAATGCCCGAAACCGTTTGTTTTAAATCTTTTTTAAGTTTTTCATCTTTTGTAAATTCATTTACATACAAAGTTATATCAGCCAAATTTTTGGAAATTTCATCCAAATTTTTCAGAATTTCTTTAGACTGCGGATCTTCTAAAACTGTGTTTAAGTTGTCAGACAAGCGCCCCACGGATTTTGCGGTATCTAAAATTGTTGATTTAAATTCCGTATCGCCGACCAGGCTATTAACGTTGTCTGTAAGTTTTGTTAAACTGCTGACTAATTTGTTTGTACTTTTAAATATAGCGTCTAAATCTGTTTTTGAATTTTCAACCAAAACTTCAGCTTTATCAAGTGTTGTAATTGCTTTGTTGGTTAACTCGTTAATGTTTTTGGCGCTTTCTTGAAGTTCGTATATCAAATCATCGGATAAAAGCTGGGTAATTCTTTCGTTTGTTTCTTTTAAAGAGCGGGCAGCGCGGAATTGTAAATCCATAAATTCGCTCATTCTCATAGGTTCAACAACAGTGTACGGAGAAGCGGTTTTTAGCGGATACACAACGTTTTCGCCGTTTATGGTATAGAAAATAAATTTGCCGTTTGTAAATTTGCCTTTAAAGCTGTCACTTGGTAAAATAAGCCCCGGCAGCGTAATTATATAATCAACCCTAAGGGCGTAAGAGGTTGAAATTTCATCCCGCATTTGGCGTGCAAGCAGCTTTGATGAAATAATTTCGGGCCTTATAACTTCGCCGATTTCTTCCAATCCGCCTCTAAAGTCCATATAAATTTTTGAGCCTCTGGTTAAAACCGTTGAATTCTTTGCTGTTTCAAGATAAACTGTTTGAATTTTCGGTGGGGTGATTTCTAAAAATTGTTCGCCAATCAAGCCCGATTGCTGGATTGAAACAGTTGAAAGCTTAGGTATATCAATGCCTTTTTCCGTTATAACAAATTTAACCTTAACATAACTGTTTACACCCTCCATAACAGGCGTAATTTCTTCAATTTGCCCAACCCTTAAACCCATCATTTGAACGCCCGAGCCTGCGCGGATGCCGTTAACATCCCTAAAAATTACTTCTATTCTTTCTCCCGCAGATAAAGAGCGCCCCTTAATCCAAAGCACTGTTACAATTAAGATAAATATTGAAACCAGGGTCAATATTCCTACTTTTATTGATGATGAAGTTTTTTGTGCTGCCATATTTCTCTCTCTATATTTTTTTATTATACTACAAATTAATTCGACATGGTGATTTTCATAGGTCCTTCGATTGAAGCTGTTATAAACTGTTCGGTGTAAGGTGTGGCGCCTTCAAGCATTTCCTGCGTTGTGCCCCTGAATACTATATTGCCGTCATAGAGCATGATAATTTTATCTGTTGCGCGCTTTATTGTTGATAATTGGTGAGTTACAACCAGGCATGTTGCATTCAGTTCATTTTTAAGGCGGACAATGTAATCCTCTATCATTGTGGAAGAAACAGGGTCAAGCCCCGATGTAGGTTCATCATAGAGGATAATTTGCGGGTTTGTTACAATGGCGCGCGCAAAACTTACCCTTTTTTGCATGCCGCCCGAAAGCTCTGAAGGGTATTTGTCTTCAATGCCTTGAAGCCCAACCATATCAAGCTTTTTCACCACAATTTCCTGAAGCTGTTCTTTTGTATATTTGCCCTTAAATTCTTTCCTTTCAACAAGCGGAAAAGCTATATTTTCGTAGACATCAAGGAAATCAAAAAGAGCGCTGTATTGAAAAGTCATTGCAATATCGCAGCCCGTTGTTATAATTTCGCCCGAATCAGGATACAGGAGGCCGGATATAATTTTTAAAATGGTGCTTTTGCCGCTTCCTGAAAACCCAACTACGCCAAGTGTTTCACCGTTTTCAACCGAAAACGAGATGTTGTCCAGCACCTTTTTTTCATCAAATGTTTTTGTTAAATTTTTTACTACTATACCCATTTTTACCTACAAATAAAATATTGAAGCAAATATGTAATCCCAAATAGCAATAGCTAAAAAAGACCACACAACCGCTTTTGTTGTTGCTATACCAACCTCTTTTGCACCTCCGCGCGTGGAATATCCCCATGAACAGCTTATTAGGGCTATTGTTCCGCCAAAAACCGCTGATTTTAAAAGCGCTACAAAGATATCTTTCATGTGAAAACCGTACCACATTGAATTAACGAAATTAAGTGCAGAAATTTCCGCTGTCATATTTGCCACAATACCCGCAAAAAGCAGCCCCACAAAAGAAGAAACAACCACCACGGAGGGCATCATCAAAAAGCCTGCAACAACACGCGGCACAACAAGATATTCAATAGGGTCTACTTTTAAAACTTTCATAGCGCTAATTTGGTCTGTTACGCTCATGGAAGCTATTTCTGACGCAAAGGATGAGCCTATCATTGAAATGATTGCAAAACCCGCCATAACAGCGCCCAATTCACGCACCATAACAAGGGCAGAGAGCATGCCTATATAATCTCCCCCGCCCTGTTTTACAAGTTCAGGTGAAATTTGCATTGAAATTATGATAGCCGTCATGCCCACGATAGTAAGGGTTATGGGCAGGCTGTCAACTGCAAACCTTGAAGCTTGCTCTATTGTGCGCACCCAATCTATTCGAAGTTTCAGCACATATTTCATTACCTGGACAAAATCCTTGCCGATATTGCCCAAACCCATCAAAAACCCTTTGAACTCTGCCTGTGCAAGGTTTATCAGCTGCCAGGTCAGCGTCCGTTTAAATTTTAAAGTCGCTCTCATCCATTTAATTTTATATTATACAAAGCGCAAGTGCAACTTTATTAAGAAAAGAATTTCTCCCTGACTTTATTTTTCTGGATTTTTTTGGTCGCTGTGCGCGGCAAAAGTTCTTTAGAAATAATAATATTATTTGGCCTTTTGTAAGAAGAAAGCTTTTTTGAGATTTCTTTAACTTCTTCTTTTACGATTTTTTCTACTTGTTCATCAGAATTATTTTGCAAAATTTCTTCTTTAGGAACAACCACAAGGCAAACTTCTTCTGCCCCTTCTTTTTGACCGCTTTTTTTGTTTGCCCCGAACACGCAAATTTCTTCAAATTTTGGACTTTTTTCAAGAACAGCTTCCAATTCTTCCGGAAAAACTTTTTTGCCGCCGGGAAGAACAATCATGCTTTTAATGCGCCCCGTTATGAAAATAAAGCCTTCATTGTCGATGTGTGCTATATCGCCCGTGTGAAGCCAGCCGTCAGCGTCAATTACCTGGTCGGTTAAATCCCGGCGGTTATAATAACCTTTCATTACGTTATCGCCCTTAACAAGCAATTCGCCCGTTTTTTCATCAATTTTAGCCACAACGCCCGGTATTGCCTTTCCCACAGAGCCTAATTTGTTTGCGCCGTCTATGTTAACCGAAACAACGGGGCTTGCTTCCGAAAGCCCGTAACCTTCGTAAATTTGAATGCCGATTGTTTGAAAAAACCTGCCGACATCAATATCTAAAGGTGCGCCGCCTGAAATGCAGCCTTTAAATTTGCCGCCGAATTTTTTATGTATTTTTCTAAACAAAATTTTTCTTGCGCCAAAAGGTATGTATTTTGCAATGTTGAAAAATACTTTGAACATAAACCGTTGAAACGGGGCGCTTTGGGCAATTTCATTTTCAATGCTGCCTTTTAAAAGCTTTAAAAATGCAGGCACAACCACCATAAAAGTTATTTCTTTTGTGGTTATAACGTTAAAAAGGTCTTTGGGCTTTAAGCTTTGGGAATAATAAATAGATGTTCCCATATTCAAAAACGATAAAAACCCTACCGTAAGTTCAAACAAATGGTTCATGGGCAATATCGACAAAAGCTGGTCTTTTGTGCTTAGGTGAAAACACTTGCCTATGGCTTCAACCTGCGCCATAACGTTTTTAAAGGTTATTTCAACCCCCTTAGGTTTGCCCGTTGTGCCCGATGTGTAGATTATAAAAGCAGTTTTGCCGGGGCTTCTGTGGCGCAGTTTTCTGTCGGGCCTGTCTTCAATGTTGTAAAGCGAGGCATATTCTTTACTTATAGTGTTGCCGTCTATTAAAATAATATGCTCTATTGAAGGGATTGTTTCTTTTAATTTTAAAGCTGTCTCAAGCAGTGCGGATGAACTGAACAATATTTTCGGCTCACAATCGCTTAAAATTGAGGTGAGTTCGTATGTGGTAAGTTTAATATCAAGCGGAATTGTTGTAGCACCTGCTAAAACAGAGGCAAACAAAGTGGCGCCCCATTCAGGCATGGATTCAGATAAAATTGCAATTTTATCGCCCTTGTTTATGCCTAAATCTATCAAATAGCCGGCAAGCCTTTTTGATAATACCGCCAACCCCCTAAATGTTAATTCCTGCCAGCCAAGGTGAGATTTTATGCCTAAAGATATTTTGTTTTGGAGTTCGTCTGTCCTGTTTTCCAAAAACAAAAGCACATTGCTGTTTATTTCCATTATTCTACTCCTTTAAAAACATTCTTATTGAACTAAAATAATATTATAAAATAAAAAAACATGCAAATTTAATATAACAAAATCCGCATTTAATTAAATGCGGATTTAAGATTTTTGTCTATACTGTTTTATACCAGCTTAATAGCGCCTTTTTGGATATCGTTATCTAAAGCCTGGTCAAGGTTTTCATATTCTGCTCTGGCCGCCTTTAACTGTGCCTGCATTTGTTCTTGCTGAGCTTCAAGCGCTTGTGTCTGTGCGTCTGTTTCACTTCTTAAAGCATTGCTTTGTGCTTGTGTTTCCATGTTTAACTGTAAGTTTTTGTCGTTGTAATCGATTGTTGCCGCTGCTGTTGCTGTCCAGTAATTTTCATCGTAGTCAACGCCGCTGAATACTTCGCCGTCAGGACCCACGTAACCGTTAT
>CAZYYK010000110.1:0-5221 GCA_964651135.1 uncultured Gammaproteobacteria bacterium
TGTGCCTTTCATCTTACATTTTAATTGTATCAAACCGTGCAAAAAAACACAAGCGCCATTGCCCCTTGTGCACAACAATTATAAAATTATCTGAAGCACTTGAAATACCGCTCAAAAATTTATTTGATTTTTAAACTACACTTCCGTATCAAAACGTTCAGGCTCTTTTAAACTATCCATAATTCTTCTGTAATCTGCAATTTCGCGCCTGGTTGCGCTTGTTGGAGGTTCATAAGCATAGGTGTCATAAGCCGGAGCAGGTTGGGGGTTATATCCATTCTCTGTTGCCAATTTAACAATTTCGCGCAAAGGCCTTTGGTGTCCGCCCTCATCAAAAACAAGCGACGTGCCCTTAAAACTAATCGGAACTTTTATAGGTTTTATCATTTCAAATCCTTCCAAACTAAACCGCTGGTATTTTTATAATACAACTAAAAAATATTTCTTGCCCCAAAATCTAACCCTTGTAATATAACTTAACGATTAATTCCATTCTTTTCATATTTGCGATAAATTATAGATGTTATAAGATTAAGATATAAGGATTTTATTATGAGTGAGAGAAAACTGGTCGGAACACAAGAGATGTTCAAAAAAGCATTAACAGGCAAATATGCAATCGGCGCTTACAACGTAAATAATATGGAAATTTTACAGGCTATTGCAGAAGCCGCTGAAGAAACACGTACGCCGATTATTTTACAGGTATCGGCAGGGGCAAGAAAATATGCAAACCAAACATACTTAATTAAATTAGTTCAAGCAGCTTTAGAAACAACCACCGTTCCGATTGCTCTGCACTTGGACCACGGCGCAGACTTTGAAATTTGCAAAGCCTGCATAGACGGCGGTTTTTCATCTGTTATGATTGACGGAAGCCGCTTCCCGCTTGAAGAAAATATAGCGCTCACAAAACAAGTTGTTGATTATGCGCATGCCAGAGGCGTTTCGGTTGAAGGGGAATTGGGTAAACTTGCAGGTGTTGAAGATGATGTAAAAGTGCATTCAAAAGATGCCACCTACACTGACCCTGAAGATGCCGCAAGGTTTGTAAAAGAAACAGGGTGCGATTCTTTGGCTATTGCCATCGGCACATCACACGGTGCTTATAAATTTAAAGAAGAGCCGAAATTGGATTTTGACAGGCTTGCCGCTTGCAAAAAAGCCACAAGTGAAGCAGTGGGCTATGATTTCCCGATAGTGCTTCACGGTGCATCTTCAGTTCCGCAATATCTGGTTGATAAATGCAACCAATACGGCGGCCAATTGCCCAATGCAAAAGGCGTTCCGGAAGAAATGTTGGCATATGCCGCTAAAAACGGTGTTGCAAAAATCAATATTGATACGGATTTAAGGCTTGCAATGACTGCAACAATCCGTGAGTTCTTTGTAAAAGAGCCTTCCAAGTTTGACCCCAGAGAATATATGGGCCCGGGAAGAAGCGCTATTAAAGAACTTGTGAAACATAAAATGCAATTGCTTGGCACAGCAGGCCATGCGGATGACTAATTAAAAAATTTAAATGCTAGAGTAAACCAATGAGGTTAGCCGCAAGGCAGCCTCTTTTTTTTATGCGGCAGCCGGTGCGGATGTTGACGGCGCCGATGAGGCGGCGGCAACAGAGCACGACGATAGCGACGTTGCGAGCGAAGTGTCAAGCGAAGCGAGCGCAGCAATCTCTGATTGTACAGGCGGAATGTGCAAGCCGAGGCAAAAGGTCTACCACGGGTAACTATCCTTAATCTCCCACCCGTCATACATTATTTTTGCGGCACAATACATACCGCTTTGAACTTCCCTTGAACAATTTGAGTTAATAGTAGATTTTGAACTTGCATAAGCAGAAGGTAAAATGCCCTTTGGTGTGCGTTCAAAAAAGAAAGTGTCTTTGCCAAGCATATTCGGTCCTTTTGAATTGTTTAAATCTACTATAATATTTGAAGCCTCGGTAGTGCCGCTGCTGTTTGCAATCCTTATACGGTATAAAATACCGTCTGTTGATATAAAAGATTTGCCAAGAACATTTGTGTTTATACTATAAGTGCTATCTGCACCTTTCAAGGTTACCCAGGGAGAATTATTTTTATACCCGCACGCAACGCCTGTGGAGCACACTTTTTCAATTTTAAAATACGGTGCCCAATATCTGTCAAAATATTCTTCTGTTCCAATATCAAACCCCTTGTCCCAGGTGTCATAAGAGCCGTTTTGCGCTTGTGAATTGTTGTAAGCTTGATTTAAGACAGAATAAGCCTTTTTTAATTTAACAACGGTCTGCTGTTTTTGATAGTTTTTAACAACCGAAGGAATTGTGAGTGCTGCAACAACGCCGATTATTGCAAGTGTGATAAGAACTTCGGCGAGAGTAAAAGCTAAGCTATCAGAGCTCCCATCCCCTCCTCTATTACTTCTTTTTTCCATAACTTTTGCGCCTTTCGTTTGCATGCATTTATTGTATCATTTTTTTAAAAAATCACAACCCGACTTTATTGAATATTCGCACCCGCAGTAATTTTGTTTGTAAAATCCCTCATATTGTGCAATTTTCTGCGTTGTTTTAAAACCGTCTTTTTTCTTAAAATCTACGGGCAAAAATTCAACCCCGTATTTTTGCGCGGCTTTGTTTCCCGCAGCAAATACATTTCGGCTTATCTTATGGGGGCTTACGGTTAATGTGGTTGTAAACCTGCAAATTCCAAGCTCCGCTGCCTTTTTGGCCGTTTTATTCAGCCTCAATTCATAGCATTTTAAACATCTTTCCCCTTTTTCAGGCGCATTTTCAAGCCCGTGCGCTATTTTATAAAATTCTTCAGGCTCATATTTTTCTTCAATAAATTCAAAAGAATTCTTGACACAATAATTTTTAAGCTCCAAAAGTCTTTTATTATATTCATCCAAAGGGTAAATATTGGGGTTATAAAAATAGCAAACAACCTCAAAGCCCGAATCCCTCAAAAAATTGTTAGGGTGCGCAAAACAAACAGTACAACAGGCGTGCAGCAATATTTTATTGCTCATTTTCTCTCTCTTGCCTTTTGAAAGCCTGATGTGCGCGCTCAACAAGTTCAAAATAAGGCATAGCGCCTATATAATTAATTCCGTTTATTGTAAAAGAAGGTGTGGCAACTATTCCCGAAGCGGAAGTAAAATTAATCTGCATGCCCAATTCTTCTCCTACATCGGCGGAATGCGCATCTTGGTCAAGCTTTTGCGTATCCAAATTAATTCCCTTTGCTAATTCCAAAAGTTCTTTCTCGTTACTGGGATAATTATCGTATATGGCATTTATCATCCCCCAATAGTTACCCTGCTTTTTTGCCGCAATTGCATACCGTGCAAGAATGCAGGCATGCGGGTGGACGGTGTGCGGGATATCCCTGTTGCAAGAAGCATCCAGCGGATAGTTAATGTGTGTTACATAAACTTCTTTGTATTCTTTTGCAAGTTTGTGCGCCATCATGTTTGCAATTTTGCAAAAAGGGCACATAAAATCGCCGTAAATAAAAATGCGCACTTTGCCGTCAGGGTTTCCAAGCTTGTTGCCCTGGACGCCCCAAACATTTTTTTCTAATTTTCGAAATTCTTCATAAGATTCCTGCTTTTTTATGTTGGGTGCCAAAACATAACTTGTTGATAAATAATATAAAACGCCAACACCCGCTACAACAACCGCAATAAAAAGAATAAAATATTTTTTTGCCCCTTCAATAAAATCTTTTACGGTGTTTATTGCGTCATTTTTAAAGAAGGAACCCTTTTCTTTTGCAACAAAGGCTATAATTAAATCAAGAAAATACGTTGCAAAACAAAGAACACAGATTTTATTTATGGTCAAAATGGAAATTCCCGCCAAAGACATTGAAATTAAAAAAGATACAAGTGCCAAAATTGCAATGTAAGATGCGGGGTTTTTAAAAACTTCTATAATCGTGTTTGGAAATTTTTTATTAATAAAGGGAGTGGCAAGCAAAAAAAGCATTGTTGAATATAAAATAAGCCCCCACATTGCAAGAGGCACGCCGAAAAAAACAGAATATTTTGTTTGTGCCACGCCGTCGCAGTCTACAAAACTGTTAACCGAACAAAAACTGGGCGCGGCTGAAAGTTCAAAATTAACTTTAAAAAATATGTAGCATAAATCCAGAGTTATAATAATTCCAATCACAGCCAAAATTGCAAGTATCACGCTTTTTTTCTTATCCATTTGTGTCTCCTTTTAAGATTATTATAGTTTGAAATATTTTTATTGGCAATAAGCAATGTTGCGCCGCACAGTCCTATTCGTAAACTTTTATTAAGCAGGTGACAAGAACATCGTCGCGATTTTTATAAGGCTGGTGTAAAAGAGTATAATAATTTCAAGGTTAATCTAAAGTAACGCTGCCCTGGCGTAAAATTTTGGGCATAGTGCCTGTTAAATCAACAATTGTGGATGGCAAATTCTTTAAAATTCTGCTTCTTTGCGGCTTTATAACCTTACAAAGGCGCGAAAACTTCTTGTAAGCTTCCTCATAAGTCAAGCAGGGCGGCTCATTTGAAATATTTAAAGAGGTTGTTGCAAGCACATGCCCTTTTACAAATTTGCACAGTTCCCAAAAACCTTGATGATTGGGTATTCTGATGCCGACGGTTTCAAGCCCGGGGGCAATATACAGGGGGCATTTTGGGGATTTTTTTAAAATAACACTAAGCGCCCCGGGGAAATGTTTTGCCATAACGCTAAGTGCGGCACTATTTGGCTTTTCAACATATTTTAAAAGGTTTTCAAGCCCGTTTGACATTAAAATTAAGGGTTTTGAATAATCGCGCCCCTTAATTTGATAAATTTCATCAACTGCCCTGGCGTTAGTTACATTACACCCAAGCCCCCAAACGGTATCTGTTTCAAATGCTGCAACAAAATTACTCATGCCTTTTTAAACCTCGCAAGCAGGTTTTGCAGGCACTCAATTTTTAAAATATAAGCGCTTACAACATAAACTATCAAAGATATAGTGCAAATAACCAATAATTTTACAATGCCCAGAACAAAATTCCACGGCAGATATTTTGCAAAAAGGTAATTTACAAAATCGCCGACAAGCCAAGCTAAAGACGCCGCAATTGAAATTTTAAACAGGGTTTTAAAGATTGTTTTATAATCTACCTTGACTTTTCTGTTAATTAAAATGCCCAAAACAACCGCGTTAAAAAGCGTTACACAAGCGGTTGAGCCTGCAAT
>CAZYYK010000111.1:0-5192 GCA_964651135.1 uncultured Gammaproteobacteria bacterium
GTTTTATCTGCAGAGTTGTCATCGGTTAATATGACCTCATCCACCATGGAAAAACATATCTCAGAATACGTTTGTTCCAGTGTTTTTTCCGCATTGTAAGCGGGCATAATTACCACAATTTTTTTCCCGTTTAACATAATTTTATTATAACAAAAAAGCGCGCTTATAGGCATTTTTATTTTTTATGTTAATATTTTTATATCGTGCAAAAGGAAAAAATGTTTTTACAGTGGATAAAATATTTTATAAACAGGTTCACATCTGCAAAATACGTGATAAAAGGCGAATGTAAAAAATGCGGGGAGTGCTGCCGCACCATTATGTTTTTGGACGAAGACAACAAATATATTAAAACACCTGAAGCGTTTGAGAGCGCCAAAAAAAGGGTGGGGCGCTTAAAAAATTTTGATATAAACGGGGAATTAAAAGAGGGTGAAGATTTAATAGCGCTTTTATTCAAGTGCAAATTTCTTAAAAATGACGGTAAATGTTCGCGTTATTGGTTTCGTTCTTTATTTTGCCGCGATTATCCTGCCATAAATTCGGATTTTATAATGCGCGGCGGCCAAACCCTTGATACGTGCGGTTTTTATTTTGAAACAAACAAAAAATTTGAGGAATATTTAAAATAATTAATCCACAATTCTGAAACTGCCAAGCGCCGCAGGGTTTTGCAGGTTTGTTATTTCAAAAACCTGCATTACGTAAAGCCCTTTTTGGTGTATCACAAAATAATCCGTATAATAATTTTGGTTTTCAAGCTTGTAGTCGCGGTTAGCGTAATAGCTGTACCCCCAAAATTCGGATGTATCATCTTTTTTAAATATGTTAATCTTAATTGCCTTGTCTTCAAAGCCTTTCGGGTTTATGGCAGCATAATAAACCCTGCTGCCTGCTTTAAAAACCTGCTGAGGGTGCGTTGTTTCATTAATAGGTGCTGCGCTGAACACGATGAAAGGTTTTTGTTCTTTGTCGCATGCTAAAAGCACCAAAGAAAAAAGAGCAATTAAGGCAAAAGTTAAAAATTTGTTTTTCATTCTAAGTCCATAAGGCTCTTGTAAAGGGCTTCTATTTTTTGGGCTGTGGCGTTTTTCAAAGCCTCATCTTCGCTGTATTGGTTAAACTTTTCATAATTGAATATGGCATTTTTTAAGTTGTTTTCTTCTTCCCAACAAATGCCCAAAGCGTAATAAGCGTAAGAAAATTCAGGGTTTATGGTTATTGCTTCTTCAAAATTTCTTATTGCATCACTCACCTTTTGGTTTTCATAGTCAACTAAGCCTATGTTAAAATAGGCGTCATAATTTTGCGGGTTTAGCTCAAGCGCTTTTTTGTAATTTTTGGCAGCTTCATCAATTTTGCCTTGATATTTTTGCGCGTTACCTATTTTAACAAGAAGTCCGTCGTCGTATTCGCTTATGCTGTAAGCTTTTTCAAAATATTTTAGGGCAGAATCGTAATCTTTTTGTTTGAAATAGTTATCCCCCATTGCAATATAGCCTGCGGGCGATGTTTCATCAATTTCAATGGCACGCCCAAAAGCAGCTTTTGCGCCTTCGTTTTCATCCAAATTTGACAAGCTTTCGCCGTATTGAACAAAAAGAGTGCTGTTTTGGGGCTCTATTTGAATTGCTTTTTCATAATTTTCAATACTTTCAGCCTTCATGCCCAACCCTTCATAGGTTTTTGCAATGCCCTGATAAAGTGCATAATCGTTTGAATTAATTTCAAGCGCCCTTTGGTAAGCAATTCTGGCACTTTTGTACTGTTTTTTCTTGTTCAAATCGCTTGCCTGGTTTAAATATGCGCCATAAAGGCTTTTTTGCACTTCCGCTTTTGTGATTTTAAATTTGTCGAACATGGATGAATCAACAAGCAGAATGGATTTAAAAATATCCTGTGCTTCCTTGTACTGCCCTGATGCCGAATAAACCAGGCCCCTGTTATATTGCGCGCGCAGATTGGTTTTGTCCATGCCCAAAATTTCATCGTAAATTTCAAGGGCTTTGTCGTATTGTTTATTTTTATAATAGCTTCTGGCAAGCTCACCCTTGATGTTGATATCTTTGGTGTCTAATTTAACGCCTTTTTGCAGGGTTTTAATGGCTTCGGCGTTTTTATCCGTGTTCTGATACAAAATGCCCAAATTCAGATAAGCTTTTGAATCATCAGGGTTTGAGGTAATATATTCCCTGTAAGCGTCAATTGCTTCATCGGTTTTGCCCATATTGGCAAGAAGGCAGGCGTAATCAAACTTTAAATTTGAAAGCTCGGGGTTTATTTTAAAAGCCTTTTGATAATTGGCGTAGGCTTTGTCGTTTTCTTTTAAATAGGTCTGCGTTATGGCTAAATTGGCGTAGGCCGTGTAATCTTTGGGGTTTTTAACAATTGCTCTGTCCAAATATTTTTTTGCGCTGTCATAATCGTTAAGGCGCATATATGCAAGGCCAAGCGCCGAATATTCGTTAAACGTTTCGGGGTTATCTTTAAGTGCTTGCAAAAATTCGTTAATTGCGGTTTTATAATTTTTAATTTTTAAGTAAGAACTTGCCAAATTGCAGCGCGCATCAAGGTGTTTGGGGTATGAAGAGAGGAAAATCAAATAATTTTTAATTGCGCTTTGATAATTTTTATTCAAATATTCAACGTTTGCAATGTTTAAATAGTTGTATTTGTAATCAGGCATAAGGTTCTGCGCTTCAAGATACACTTCATAGGCTTCATCGTATCTGTTTTGCTGCTGCAAAATATTTCCTATGCTGATGTATAAAAAACCGTCGTTAGGGCTTAATTTTAAAGCTTTTTGGTAAATTTCAAGCGCACGCTCAAATTCGCCCGCTTCAGAATAAAGCCCCGCAAGCTTTGTGTTCAGGGTGATATCATCAGGGCTTGATGTCAGCGCTTTTAAGATTAAATCAATGGCGTCTGTGGTGCGTTCGCTATCTTCAAATTGAAGCGCTTTTTGATAAAGCTGCATTGATTCTTTTGTCATTTTGGCGCATGCCATATTGAAGCTGCCAAAAGCCAACACAAATATAATTGTTAAACTCGCCGATAAACTCTTCTTCATAGTAATTATATTATCGTAAGATTATGTGAAAAAGTCAACCGTTTAATAATTTACCAGGGGTAGTCATCCTTAATCTGCCATCCGTCTTTCATAATTAAAATCAGTATTATGTTAAATGCGAAAAATCAAGTAAAAACACTTTTGGCGTCACGCGCAATGACAATGACAAAGCTTGCAGATGAAATGAGCAAAAAAAGCAAAAAAATGTATTGCTTAAAAACGCTCTCGGCAAAGCTTGCCCGCAATGCCCTGCGTTATGAAGAAATGCTTTTAATTTGCGATATTCTAAACTATGAAATAAGTTTTTTGAGCAAGTAATTGCAAAATACCGCTTGCAATTAATTCATGCTTGTGTTTTGATATTATCAGAATAACGAACATACAAGGAGAAAGACAAAAAAGTGGTTAAGATTAGACTTAAAAGACTTGGATACAAAAAAAATCCTACATACAGAATTGTTGTTATAGATTCGCGTCTTAAGCGCGAAGGCGCCCCCATTGAAGAATTGGGACACTATAACCCCAAAACAAAAGAAATGAAACTGAATAAAAAATCTGCGCAAGAGTGGGTTAAAAAAGGCGCACAGCCTTCTGAAACCGTTGCGTATTTAATTAAAAATTGTGATGATGACGGTGCTTTGGTTTACAAAAGAGAAGCAGCCGTGAAGTTATCGAAAAAAGCACAAGCTAAAGCGCAAGCCGCAAAAGAAGCTAAAACACAGGCGGCAAAAGCCCCTGCGGCAACGGCTGAAGAAGCACCTGCGCCTGCGGCAGAAGAAGCTCCTGCGGCAACGGCAGAAGAAGCTCCTGCGGCAACTGAAGCCAAAGAAGCCCCTGAAGCGGCAGAAGTTGAAACAGCCCTTGAAGCGGCTGAAGAAACAGCCTCTGCGGCAAGCGAAGAGGCAGATGAGGCAAAAGCTTAGCTTTTAAAAAAATTATAAAAAGAACACTTTTTAGGAACCTCAAGAAATTGAGGCTCTTTTTTAATTTCAAAAACCTGCTATAATCTTATTTATAAAGGAGAAGAATATAAATGGAAAAACAAGTGATAAGCCCTTCGGATAAGCTTTTAAAACTGCCGAAATACATATTTGCCGAGCTTGATGAATGGAAAGAAGAAGCGCGCGCCAAAGGTGTTGATTTAATTGATTTAGGCATAGGAAACCCGGACGGGGCAACGCCTAAGCCCGTTGTGGATGCTGCAATTTGCGCTATTCAAAACCCCAAAAACCACGGGTATCCAAGCTTTAAAGGCAAAATTGAATTCAGGCAGGCAATATCCGAGTGGCTTAAAAACCGCTACAACGTTGATATTGACCCTAAGGATGAAATTCAAACTTTAATCGGCGAAAAGGAAGGGCTTGCAAATGTTGCGCTTGCTTTTACAAATCCGGGCGATATAAATATAGTGCCTGACCCTTATTACCCCGTGTTATCGCGCGGCACGTGGATTTCATGCGGCAATATTTACCATGTTCCGCTTTTGGATAAAAACAATTATCTGCCCGATTTGAAAACAATTCCCGAGGTTGTGGCAAAACAGGCAAAGATATTTTTTATAAATTACCCGAATAATCCCACGGGCGCTTGTGCCCCAAAAGAATTTTTAGAGGAAGTTGTTAATTTTTGTAAACACTACAATATACTTTTGGTGTCTGATTTGGCTTACGGCGAAGTTTGCTATGAAGGCTGCCGTCCTTTAAGCATTTTTAGCATTGAAGGTGCTAAAGACATTGCAATGGAATTCCACTCTTTTTCAAAAACATTTAACATGGCAGGCTGGCGGGTGGGCTTTGCTTGCGGCAAAAAGGAATTTATAGATGCCCTGGGCGCTATTAAAAATAATATTGATTACGGCACGGCAACAATAGTTCAAGATGCGGCAATTGCGGCACTGAAAATGCCTTACACCTATGTTGAGGAGATTATGAATAAATATAGTGCAAGGCGCAAAATTGTTGCAAAAGGGTTCAATAAATTAGGCTGGAAAATGAAAAAAAACCTTGCCACAATGTATTTTTGGCTTAAAGTGCCAAAAGGGTATAAATCTAAAGAATTTTGCAAAATGGTTTTAGATAAAACAGGCGTTGTGTTCACGCCCGGTGTTGCTTTTGGCGATTAC
>CAZYYK010000112.1:0-5160 GCA_964651135.1 uncultured Gammaproteobacteria bacterium
TTCTTTTGCCCAAAAGCCTTGCGGGGATTACTTTTGTATCGTTTAAAACAATAGTATCGCCGCATTTTAGATAATTTAAAAAATCGCTAAAAATTTTATGCTCAATTTTTTTATCTTTGCGCCCCAAAACCATCATGCGAGACGTTGTTCTATCGGGCGCAGGATGCTGGGCAATTAAATCTTTTGGCAGGTTATAGTTAAAATCTTCAAGGTGCATTTATTTCTGCCTTAAATCTAAATTCCTTGCAGCGTAGACTTCATCTATCTTTTTAACGGGTGTGTTTTTGGGATAATTTTCAAAATCGGCAGGGTTTTCTTGTGCTTCTTTAGCTATTTGTATCATAGTTTCAATAAATTCATCCAGCGTTTTTTTGTTTTCGCTCTCGGTTGGTTCAACCATCATTGCTTCATGCACAATCAGCGGGAAATAAACCGTGGGCGGGTGAGTGTTAGAATCCATAAGCCTTTTTGCCATCTGAAGCGTTGTGACGCCTTTTTCTTTTTGCCAATCGCCCGATAGCACAAATTCATGCATGCATATATTGTCATAGGGCAGTTTAAAGTGTTTTTTCAGATATTCTTTCAGGTAGTTTGCATTTAAAACAGCATCTTCAGACGCAAGTTTAAGGTCACGTCCCATAGATAAAACATAGGTGTATGCGCGCACAAGAACGCCGAAATTGCCGTAAAATGTGCTTATTTTACCTATTGAATCAGGCAAATTATAGTTTCTTGTGTAGTTTTCACCGTCAAATTCAATAACGGGTGCGGGAAGATATTTTTTTAATTTTTCAACCACACAAACAGGCCCCGAACCCGGACCGCCGCCGCCATGCGGGGTTGAGAAGGTTTTGTGCAAATTAAGGTGAACAACATCAAAACCCATTAATTTGGGGTTTGTGCGCCCCATAATTGCGTTAAAATTTGCCCCGTCATAATATAAAACAGAGCCGTTTTTGTGCATTAATTCTGATATTTCTAAGATATTTTGTTCGTAAAGCCCCAAGGTGTTGGGGTTTGTCATCATAATGGCGGCAACAGTATCGTCAAGCAGGGGTTTTAAGGCTTCAACATCCACAAGCCCCATATCGTTTGATTTTACTTCAACGCATTCAAAGCCGCACATAGCAGCGCTTGCGGGGTTTGTGCCGTGGGCGCTGTCTGGTATTATAACCTTTTTGCGCGTTTGCCCTTCCCCCGTGTTTTCAAAATATTTTTTTATAATCATCATGCCGCAAAGTTCGCCATGCGCCCCTGCACAGGGTTGAAGGGTAATGGCGTCCATGCCTGTTATTTTTTTTAAATCTTCCTGCAGGTTGTACATTAATTTTAGCGCGCCCTGGCAATCTTCATCCTTTTGGTGCGGGTGCAGAAGCGAAAACCCTTCCAAATTTGCCGCATATTCGTTTATGCGCGGGTTATATTTCATGGTGCATGAACCAAGCGGGTAAAAACCTTTTTCAATACAAAAGTTTTTGTCGCTTTTCTTTTTGTATTCCCTCATTACACCCAATTCGCTCTTGTTTTTTAAATTAAGGGGCGTTTGCCTTGTTTTTTTAAAATCCGTGTTTGTCATAAAATAATTATACAACAAAATTTTTTAAAGGTGCTTTTATGCAAAACTTTTTAAAAAATAATTTTATTATACAAGAATTAAGATATTTGTTTGGCTGGTTTTTGGATACAATTTACAGCACAAAATGCGCTGCTTGCGGCTGTGCAAAAAGTAAGGGTTTTTTGTGCAAAACCTGTGCAGGGTCAGTCAGTTTTCTGTCGGGTTTTGCACAGGGCAAAATTGAGGGTGTGGAAATTTACAGCGCCTTTTTATACGATGATATTTTAAAAACCTTAATACAAAATTACAAGTTTAATAACAGGTTAAAAATTAAAACCCTGCTTGCGGATTTTCTTTTTGAATATTTTAATAAAAATTTTGCCGCCGAAAAATTTGTTGTAGTGCCTGTGCCGTCTCACAAAAAAAGAATTTCGAAAAGAGGGTATGACCACATTAATTTAATTGCAAAAGAATTCTGCGCGCGCGCTAATTTGCCCTTAAAAACAAATATTTTGTTTAAAATAAAAGACACGCGGGCGCACTTTAATTTAAATAAAAACCAGCGGGCAAAAAATATAAAGGGTTCATTTTTGGTGAAAAATAAAAATTACAGGGGTGAAAACTTTCTTATAATTGATGATATAACAACCACCGGCGCCACTTTAAGGGAGGTTGTTTTAGAATTTAAAAAGGCGGGAATTAAAAAATTAACATGCCTTACAATATGTAAAACGCCTTAAAAAGTTTTGAACAGGGGGTGTAGGGTTTTGAACAGAATTTTAAACAGAAAAAATGTTGGTGCCGCGGGGTTTTTTAGGGTTTTGAACAGAATTCTTCTTACTACTACTTCTACTAATTTTATATTTATAATATAATAGTATTAATAATAAAGCGAGAGGTAAAAATGGAAATAATTTTAAACAAGGAAGATTTTTTAAATTCTGTAAGGGTTGTTGAAAAAATAACATCTTTGAAGGGAATTCAGCCGGTTTTGGGGAATATATTAATTGAAACACTGGCAAATGACAGAATAAGGTTTTGTGCAACAGACCTTGTGCAGTCAATAAGTTTGAAAACAAAAGCCGAGGTTAAAAAAGAAGGGCGAGTTACAATAAACCCCAAAAAACTTATGGAAATTCTTCCCAGGCTTGAAAACAGCCCCGTAAGCCTGATTGTTGATGAAGAAGAAAACAAGGCAACAATTGTGTGCGGCAAATCTAAATTCACCCTAAACACAATAAAAGCAGTGGAATTCCCTGAAATTCCCGGGGACGACAGGGAAAAATCCGCGGACACAAAAAGCTTTGAAATTGATGTTAAAACATTTAACAAAGCAATCAAACAAACAATTTATTGCTGCACACAGCTTGAAACAACAAGCGTTTTGGGCGGCGTTAATATAACAATTGAAGATAATATTTTAGAAATTGCGGCAACAGACGGCAACCGCCTTACACGCGTAAGAAAACCGCTTGCATCAAAAAGTGAAGATGTAAGCTTTATTCTTCCTTCAAAAACCCTTAATGAATTTATGAGAATATCTGCAATTAAAGAAGAAGAAAAAGTTAAAATTGAGCTTGAAAAATCAAAAATATACTTTATTTTTACAGACATGGTGTTCAGCGCAAAAACCATAGAGGGCACTTACCCGAAATACAAACAACTAATTCCTTTAACAAACGATAAAGTTGTTGTTTTTAACAAGGACGAACTCATTGAAAGCGTTGAAAGAGTAGCCACAATGGTGAATGAAAGAACAAATATAATTAAGCTCATTTTTGAAGACAACAAGTTGACCCTTAAGGCAGATACGTCTGAAACAGGCAGTGCGATTGATGAAATTGAAATTGATTACCCGCACCCCGAAATTGTGATAGCTTTTAATTATAAATATTTGTTGGACAGCTTAAAAAATATAGACGGCGGCAAAGTTAGGGCAGAGATGGCAACAAGCCTTTCTGCAACACTCTTTAAACCGGGCGAAAACGAAGATGAATGCGTGTGTTTGATAATGCCGGTGCAGGTGAGATAAAATGAAAGTAAGTGTAAAAGTTCCCGCCACAATTGCAAACATAGGCTGCGGATTTGATTGTTTCGCCCTGGCGCTCCCCATTTATAACACAATAACTATTGAAGAAACGGTTATGCCCGGAAGCGGCATTGAAATAAATATTTTTGGCGAAAAAGACTCTGAAGACTTAAAAAGCATTCCCACAGACAAAAACAACATAATTTATAAGGCAATTGACCTTTTGTATGTTTCAACGGGGCAAATTCCAAACGAACTTAAAATAAATGTTAAAACAACAATTCCCGTGGCAAAAGGACTTGGCTCATCCGCCTCTGTTATTGTGGGCGGGCTTCTTGCCGCAAACGAATTTTTGGGCAAACCCGCGGACCTTCCTGTTTTGTTGTCAATTGCAACAGAAATTGAAGGCCACCCCGATAACGTCACAGCCGCGTTTTTGGGCGGTTTTACCATGGCAGCACAGGAAAATGACGGAAGTATCACATACAGCCAGCTTGATTGGCCGTCCGAATGGAAATTAACCGTATGTATTCCCGATTATGAGCTTTCAACGGAAATTTCACGCTCTGTTTTACCCAAAGAAGTTTCCCTTAAAGACGCCGCATTTAATTTAAAAAGGGCGGCAATGTTTGTGCAGGCCGTTAATAAGCATGACAGCGAACTTTTCAAGCTTTCTTTGCAAGACAGGCTTCATCAGCAATACAGGCAAAAACTTGTGCCCGGGCTTGATTCAATTATGCAGAATTTAAAACACATACCCGGCGTTTTGGGCTGCACCCTTGCAGGGGCAGGGCCCGCCATTCTTGTAATTTCAAAAGACGCCAACCTGAATGAAATTAAAGAAATTGTTACAAATACGTGGGATAATATAGATGTATCATCACAAGTGCTGACATTACCCATTGAAACAACGGGAGCAGTTAAGGTTTAAACCTATGTATAAATTTGACGTAATTGTTGTTGGCGCAGGACACGCAGGCTGTGAGGCCGCAATTTCTTGCGCAAGGCTTGGGTTTAAGGTGTTGCTTGCCACCCTAAATATTGACAATATTGCGCTTATGCCCTGCAACCCCGCAATTGGGGGCCCTGCAAAATCCAATCTGGTAAGAGAAATTGACGCGCTCGGGGGCGTTATGGGTATTGCCTCCGATAACAACTACATGCAGCTTAAAATGCTAAATTCGTCAAAAGGCCCCGCCATGCGCGCTTTAAGGGCTCAAATAGATAAGAAAAAATATATTAATTTTATGCGCCGCGTCATTGAAAAAGAAGAAAACATAACCTTAAAACAAACATCAATCACGGATTTAATAATTAAAAAGGGCGAAATTAAAGGCGTTTTGGATGAACTTGGAGTTGAATTTTTGGCAAACGCCGTTATTTTAACCACAGGCACAAGCTTGGAAGGTAAAATTTATGTGGGTTTGCAGCATTTTGAAGCAGGAAGGCTCGGGGAAAGAAACGCCTGCGGGCTTTCGGGCGCGCTTATGCGCGCAGGTTTAAAAATTAAAAAACTCAAAACCGGCACACCCGCGCGCGTTGACGGGCGCACAATTGATTATAACAAACTCACCAT
>CAZYYK010000113.1:0-5119 GCA_964651135.1 uncultured Gammaproteobacteria bacterium
AGTTCTTATCACATTAGCCATAACCGGTGTTGTTGCAGCGCTTACAATACCAAGCGTTGTCAAAAATTATCAAAAAACTCAAACCGTGACACAATTGAAAAAAGTTTACAGCGCATTAGCAAACACCACAAATCTTGCAATCACAAATGAAGGGCCTGTGTCAACCTGGGATTTAAATGGCGAATATGGGGAAATGTCTCAAGAATTTGCAGATAAATATTTAATTCCTTATTTGAAAGTTGCAAAAAATTGCGGAACACGAACATCCGCAGAATGCAAATTTGAAAAGATTCCGATGAATTATAATGCTCAATATAATTATTCATTTGGCAGCACGTTTGCAAGGTTTTATTTAACGGACGGTACACTAATCGCCTTGGTAACCAATACATACTACGCTTCAAGACAATACGCTGAAATTTGGATTGATATTAACGGGCAAAAAAAACCTAATATGATGGGTAAAGACATATTTAGATTTGAATATTGGATAAAAGGTAATGGAACACAGTATGACGGCAAATTTTTGCCTCATGGTTTTGGAAATTCCAGACAAACCCTGATGAGTGGCAGCGGAGTAAGCGAGGGGTGCAACAAGGATGCATTGGGATATTTTTGCACTGCATTAATTCTGTTAGACGGCTGGCAGATAAAGGACGATTACCCCTGGTAGCCGCGATTACACCGAAAATATATCTTTAATGTCTTCGTAAGTAAGCGTTTTTGCGATGTTTCTGTCTATTGAAATTACGCTGTCCACAAGCGAACGTTTTTTAGATTTAAGCTTCTGAATTTTTTCTTCAACCGTACCTTTTGTAATTAAGCGGTAAACAAAAACTTTTTTCGTCTGCCCGATACGATAAGCCCTGTCTGTTGCCTGGTCTTCAACAGCCGGGTTCCACCACGGGTCGTAGTGGATAACATAATCCGCACCCGTTAAATTCAAACCCGTGCCGCCCGCTTTAAGCGAAATTAAGAACACAGGAATTGTGGGGTCATTATTAAAGCTTTCAACAACTTTTTGCCTGTCTTTTGTTTTGCCCGATAAGTATTCATGCTTAATGCCCTCATCTTTAAGCCATTCGCTTACAATATCAAGCATTGAAACAAACTGGCTGAACAAAAGTATTCTATGCCCCTCTGATATAATTTCTTCCAGCATTGATTGCAAATGTTCAAATTTTCCGCTTTCATTTATGCCAAGCCTGTTTTCTTTATCGTAGAGTCTGGGGTGGCAGCAAATTTGCCTTAAGCGCAAAAGGGCAGAAAATATAGACATTCTTGACTTTTCAATTCCCACTGTTTCAATACTTTTAAATAATTCTTCTTTTGTTGAATCAAACACCTGCATGTATAAATCTTTTTGGTCGGGTGTAAGTTCGCAAAATGCAACGTTTTCAATTTTATCAGGCAAATCTTTTGCAACATCGCGCTTCATGCGGCGCAAAATGAAAGGATAAATTTGAGATTTCAAGCGCCTTTCAACAAGCTTGTCCTGGCGCTCAATTATAGGGTTAACATACCTTGTTGCAAAATCGTTCTGGTCAAACAAAAATCCGGGCATAAGAAAATCAAACACGCTCCAAAGTTCTTCAAGCCTGTTTTCGATAGGGGTGCCGGAAAGTGCCAATTTGTGGTCTGCCTTAAGCATTTTTGCGGCTTTTGCCGTAATGCTGGTCGCATTTTTAATGTTTTGAGATTCATCTAAAATAACATATCTGAAATCAATTTTCTTTAGTTCGCTTATATCACGCCTAATTAGGGCATAACTTGTGATTACAATATCGTAATCTTTAATTTTTTTGAAGTTTCGTTTTCGCTCAACGCCTGTTAAAATCAAATAGCTAAGATCGGGCGCAAATTTTTCGATTTCATTTTCCCAGTTAAAAACAACGGAAGTGGGGCATACAACCAAAGTGGGTTTTTTGCGGTCTTTTTCTTTTGCCTTTTGCAAAAGCGTTAAGGCTTGAACAGTTTTTCCCAAGCCCATATCGTCCGCCAAAATACCGTTAAGCCCGTATTTATATAAAAACCAAAGCCAGCTGTAACCTTTTGTTTGGTATTCACGCAAGTTCGCAATGCTGTTTTTGGGAAGCGTTGTATTTTCCATATTTGAAAACGTTGAAATTTCTTTCCAGAAATTTGCAAATTTGCGCGACATTTTAAGCGTCACCTTCAT
Source organism: uncultured Gammaproteobacteria bacterium (assembly GCA_964651135.1). Lineage (GTDB taxonomy): Bacteria > Cyanobacteriota > Vampirovibrionia > Gastranaerophilales > Gastranaerophilaceae > CAYYBA01. Next base: position 2,180 of record CAZYYK010000113.1, read on the forward strand.
ATTTTCCATTTCGCTTATAACGCCCGCGCGGTAGGTTTTTACAGTGTATTTATTGTCTTCGTTTTTATAAGCGTCATAAGTGTTAAAAGATTTCATAAGGTTATAAATATGATCCTCCGGAATTGCAGCCTGCCCGAAATCCCTTGAAGAATAATATTTAACGCCGTCGTACACCAAATCCTGAATTTTTTCAAATTCAACCTTTTCATTTCCCACTTTTGCATAAAGTTCAATTTCAAACCTGTCTGTTGTTTCTTTTGCGAAATCAACATCGGCGTAAAGTTCCAAATCTTTTGTTGCAACTTTATAAAAACTCAAGTCGTCTTTTTCAATAAATTCCCAGCCCGCACCTGCTTGCGGCATATAGTAGTTATAAAAATCAATAGCACTTTCTTTTTCCAAAACAAGATTGTTGGTCTGCATTGGCGCAAAACGGCAGGCAAGAAGCATTTGATACGCCCTGTTTTCAAAATCTAAATCTCTTTTAACCCAGTATAATAAATCTCTGGAAGGGTCTTTAACCGTAATATAAGGCGGTTTGGGCACCCTTGCATACTGAACCCGAACACCGTCATATTCAAATTCCAAAGCCGCTTTTAAAGATTGGTCATAATCCACGCCCAATTCCACAATGCATTTTGGCGGGCGTTTTTCATAGGTAAGTTTTTCCATTTCCCTTGAAAGCTCAACTTTAATTTGTTCTTTAAGCTTGGGGAGTTCTTCAAAAACAAACTTGCCGCCTTCCATATCCTTCATTTCCGTAAAAGAAGATTTTGTTAAATATTGAGGCAGCACAGACACCTGCGCTTCTGTTTGGAAAATTATATCCTTGTATCTTCCCCATTTCAGCTGTCTTGAAAAATATCTGACGTCTTCAAACGGGTAAATTTCATCGTTTTCTTCCCTTGACCAGTATAAAAACAGAAGAATATTGCCAATGTATGTTATATCAACAGACAAGCAAAGCTGCCAGATATTATTTGAAAATTTAATTTTATTGTGTGTTTTAGCGTCTACCACATCTTCCAGTTTTGCCATAAGCTGAAAAAATTCATCGAATTTATTTATGTGGACATCATACCAGCCCGATTTTTTATCCAGCCTTGATTGCTTCAAAAGCAGGTGAAACATTTTCACTTCAAGCTTTTGTGCCATATTCAATTCAAAATCGGGGTCTGTTTTTTGTCTTTCTATAACTTTTTTTAAAACTCCCTCTAAATCCCTCATTATGCGCTTTGTTTCTCTATCTTGCACCAAAATTGAGAAAAAATTCTGCCGTCTTTTGGGATTAAAGTGGAAAATATAATGCCCCTGCGGGTTTTGGTGCATTGGAAGGTTTTCATCTTCCAAAACAGGTTCAATGTTGTGCTTTTCATATAAATACTCATCCCAAAGATGGTCGCGAAAAGATGTCAAGGCAAGCGCTACTGCGTGTTTACACCAGGGTTCACTCAAAGGACAGGTGCATTGCGGCACAACTCCTTTTTGGGTAAATTTTAAGGATGTTTCATAATATGCCTTGTAATTTCCCTTAATTTTGCCTGTTACAACATCATCTTCAAGAGAAATTTCTTCTACTTGATTCTGCTTAAAATAATCATAGCCTCTGCGCCAACTTCCAGGCGTAGCTTTACTTTTTATGTATTTGTTATTAAACTTATATTCCACGAAGTACCAAAATTAAGCTCTAAGAGCAAGTTTTAACCTATTAGCCAACTTATTAATCTTAATATAACATTAAATTTAACAAAAGTAAAGGGGCAATTTATTTTGTTTATGGTTTTAAAAACAGTATGAGAAATGTTTCTTTCAAAGCAAATCTGATAATAGACCCTAATATATACAACAAACCCCCGCAGGCAAGCGCATATGACCCTGAAGGGCTTATTGCCGAATACAAAAAAATCCTTGAAGTACCCGCTATAAAAAAGGTTACCGAAGGCGACACCGTTAAGATTTCAAAATGCGCATACACAGAGCGCGACGGTATTTTTAAAGAGGGCGAAAAGAAAAGAAAAAAGCAGGGCTGGGGAATTATTATAGAATTTGTATCGGATAAATTGCAAAAACCCTTTGTGTGGCCTGTTTGCTTTGGCGAAAATTCAACATCAAGCCCGCGATTATATGATTTTGCAGCGGCAACCATTGATTTTCTGGGTCAAAAGGCGGGTGTGGCGCCGGGAGCGCGTGAAACAAAAGAAGCTTTTGCCATAAGAGCCGTAGGAATTTTAAAGAAGTCTAAATAATAACTTGTGTATTTTCAAAAAATTTTGTATAATAAATATATAAGAGTGAAGGGCAGCAATTGGAATATATTCAAGACATAGACAAAAACTCCCTTTTGTATTACCAGGGGATTATATCTCCAAAGCTTCAGAGTTTAGAGAAAAAAAGAAAACACCAACTTAAAACTTTATGGTATTTAAAGTTGTGTCTGGCAATTTGTTGGTTCTGGCTTATTGTGATTGGAATAAACCACCTGGGAGATGAAGATACCACAAAATTTATTGCAGTTTACAGTGCTGTTTTGTTTGCTTTTATTTATTTTTCGGTTCAATATTTTATGTTTAAAGACTACCCTCAAAAAACCAAGAAAAAAATTATGCATGCCATTTTAAATTCTTTTGGCAATTTTGAATGGAGCGAGGATTTGTTAACAGATTTAAGCGATCTTGCGCAATCAGGCCTTGTTAACAATTACGGTTTAGGCTCAGTTATGGCAAATTTTGAAGGAATTTACAAAGATGTGCGCGTTTCAATATTTCAAATAGAGCTGAATTACCTTATCCCGAGTGCAAATGCAAAAGAAAAGTGCTGCGGAATTTTTTGCACCTTTAATTTGCCAAGAAATCTCAATGGCCACAGTGTGATAGTGGAGGGTTTAAGAACCCCTATCCCTAATTTAAAGCCTGTAACCTTGGAAGATGAAGAATTTGACAG
>CAZYYK010000114.1:0-5012 GCA_964651135.1 uncultured Gammaproteobacteria bacterium
AAGATACGATTATTATTACCCTGAATTATGCAACCTCGGCGAACAAGTTGTATTAAATAAAGAAATTTATGCTCAAGGTGCTAGTGTAATTAATCCTTCGACGAACACACCTTATGATGACGAAATTTTCGGCTATCAAGAACGCTGGTCTGAACTTCGCACTAAAATGAACAGAATAACAGGTACTATGCGCTCCCAATCTGCCCAACCCCTTGACCAATGGCATTTAGCGCAAGAATTTTCATCGCTCCCTCACTTAAATGATGAATTTATCGAAGAAAACCCACCTATTGACCGCGTTATAGCTGTTCAAGCAGGTGAAAATACACCTCAATTCTTATGCAATTTCTTTTTTGATGAAACTTGGGTAAGACCAATGTCCGTTAATAGTATACCCTCTTTGAGACCACACTTTTAGGAGATTGATATGGCAATAGAAGGTGCGGTATTAGCCGCTTTATTAGGTTCAGGTATTGGTTTAAGTGCCCTTGGCGGTAACATATTAACATCACAAGCCAATGCTTACACTAATTATTATTATAACAAACAATTGATGAACCATTCGTACGATTTAAACCAACGTTCATTACGTGAAAGTCCTACATCTACTCGCGCAGGTTTAGAAAGTGCAGGTTATAACCCTCTGGTTGCTTTTGGTAGTTCTATATCAAGTCCCACAACTAACGCATCAGGCATTAATGTATCCGAGAGCCAATCAGGCACTAACGCAGGCCGTTTATATTTAGAAAAATTACAAACCGCCGCTAATATTAAAGCTACAAATGCACAAGCTGTGCTTTCTGAACAACAAGCCCTTACAGAAGGCAACAAACGCTCTAATTTAGACAGCCAAACCCTCTTAAACAATATTAACGAAAAACTTGGCCAAAAAGACCTCAACTGGTACGACAGACGCACATTAACCGAACTACAAACTAAAATTATAGAAGCACAAGCACAAAGAATGGGTGCTCAAGCCTCTGTAACTAATGCGCAGGCCGCTATGAAGCAAGCAGATACTAGCGCAAAATGGACACCTATCGGTATCGGCGCAGGATTGGGAGCTGGTTTATTAGGTTTTGGTATAGGTAAAATTCCCGGTTTGAAATATTTAAAGAAAAAAAAGGTTGGTTTTTAACACTTTGCGACCACATAGCCAATAGCAAAACACATAAATATTATTATAAAAAATTCCATACCCAAAGGATAACAAAAACATGCAACAATTACAACTATTTAATATCGCAGATTATATATCTAAAAAATATCATTACATCCCAACACGAAAGGAGTTAAACCCATATGCAAAATTTTCAAAAAGGCAAAAAAATGAAAAGAAAATCATCAGGAAAGCTATTTGTCAAATCATCACAAATGATTAATAGTGTTAATGGTCCTAGAATCAGCCGTGGTGGTATACGTTTCTAAATTCATTCTTCATCCACATGCCAAACCGCCCCAATAAGCTTGCTTATGGGGTGGAACAACGCCATTTATGGCGTTTTTCTTTAAGCAATTAGTATTATCGAGGATTAAAAAAATGACTTGTTACGAGCCAAAATATGCTGTTTATAATAAAATGCAAGCTAAAAAAACAGGAAAAAAACAAATTATCTTTCTTCCTCATCCAAAAACTGAACGTGATAAGGAAATACGGAAAAAACTTTATCCTGAATTAAATTATAAGCATATCTATATACCATGCGGTAAATGTATCGGTTGCAAATCTGATAACGCTAAAATGTGGAGCATAAGAGCATATAAAGAACTAACCTTACATGAACTCAATTGTTTTATCACTTTAACCTATGATGATAATTCTCCCCTGTGTCGTGAAGACCCTTTGTGTATATGGAACTTACGTTATAAACACTTTCAATTATTTATGAAGCGCTTAAGAAAAAAATTCAAAGGCCTTAAATTCTCATTCCTCATGTCAGGTGAATACGGTAGTGAAAACGGCCGTGCACACTTCCATTGTATATTATTTGGTTTAGACTTTCCCGATAAAAAACTTCAATACATATCAAAAGGCTTTAACCATTATTCAAGCTATATTCTACAAAAGCTATGGAGTACAACAGATGACAATAAAAACTTCTATCCTATTGGTTTTGTTGATTTAACAGAGGTTGACTATGATTGCTGTAGCTATGTATCACAATATGTATTAAAAAAAGCAGTAGATTATGAAGATGTTTCAACAATTTCTTTCTCAGACGATACCAAAATCCCCGTAAAGACATTTTTACAAGTTAACGAAGAGGAAAGAGTGCCCCCATTTATACGCATGTCTACGAAGCCCGCAATCGGCTTAGAATGGTTCAAACAAAATCAAAAAGTAGTATTAAATGAACAGATTTACTATAAAAAAAATGAAGATACCGTCTTAAAAGCCAAAGTACCACGCTATTATGAAAAAAAATTTGAGGAGTTTCACCCCGAAATTTATGAAGAATTTACAAAAAAACGTGATAAGAAACGTAACAAATTCTTTAAGCAACACCCTATAAACCTTGATACCCTGAAAAGCAATCGTGAAGCGCATATTTACCGTGTCGTACACAAAATGAAGGATTGTATAAAAAAAACACTTGACAATATTAAAAAATAATGTATACTAAAGATATACGAAACGCTTTATTTTGATTATATATCTAGTAGATATATTTTAATTGGGTCTTACTAATATATATTATGTAAACTAACTTTATTTTTACACTAAAAAAATACTTTAAAAGCGTTATCGTTACATATCTAATAGTAATACTTGGTAAGTTTTTGGTGTTAATTATTGTAAAATATTATTAGTACCTATCGGATAGATGTATTTTATAAGGAACTTGACATTTGAATTCGTATTTTATATGAATAAATATTAAACATCCTGGTTTTATTTTTATCAATGTCAGTCTCAAATTATTATAATAAATTGGTTTTGTTATGGACAAAAAAATACGCACAATGTTAATAGAAGACCATAAACTTTTGCGCTCCGGACTCAGGAGTCTTTTTGAAAAATCGGATGACATAATTGTTGTGGCTGAAGCGGAAAACGGCAAAGAGGGCATCGAGAAAGCTAAAGTGCATAAACCGGATGTTGTTATTGTGGATTTGGGGCTGGATGATATGTCGGGTGTTGAGGCAGCCCGTACAATCATCGATAACAACCCTGAAATAAAAATTATAGTACTTACATCCCACCAAAGCCCGAATGAGATTGTAGAAACCCTAAGAGCGGGTGTGAATGCTTATGTGGTAAAAGACATTGCAGATGAAATTCTTATTATGATTATAAAAAGCGTTGCACAAGGCGCTATTTGGCTTGACCCTAAGATAGTTGATGTGGTGAGGAAAAATTCTTCGGGCGTTCTGCCCGTTAAAACTTATTCCAGGGCGAGTTTTAAGGCCCAGCATGCCAACCTGACCGAAAGGGAATATGAAGTTTTAAAACTTGTTGTAGAGGGTAAATCCAACCAGCAAATAGCTGAAATTTTGAGCATAAGCGAACATACATCCAAGGCGCATGTCTGCAATATTATACAAAAACTGGTTGTTGACGACAGAACACAAGCTGCCGTTAAGGCAATAAAAGAAGGAATAGTTTAAGGAAGGCTTTATACCCGTTTTATAAAACAATTGCCATTTTTCCTTTTTAATATTACAATTGGGATAAGGGATTGAGATTAGGGGTATAAAATGTTTAATTTGCTAAAAAATGATTTAAGCTTGCCAAGCTTTTTAAAGAAACATCTTGGCATGTTTGCTGACGCAAAAGGGCCGGAAGGGCTGCCGCAGGTTTGGTTTGAACTTGCTAAAAAATATTCGGACAGGCCAATGCTAAGCGATGAATATTCCAATCTCACTTTTACGGTAGGCCAGTTTGTTGAAAGAGTTTCAAAGTTTGCCGCAGCATTTCAAAAACTGGGCGTTAAAAAGGGGATGAAAATTGCGCAGTTTAGCGAAAACAGCGCAAAATGGCTTACGGTTGACCAGGCAATTATGGCATGCGGAGCCTTAAACGCGGTAAGGGGTTCAAGCGCCCCCATCTCAGAGCTTGAATATATTTATGATCATTCCGAAAGCATTGCCCTTGTAACCGACAGTATGGATGTTATAAAAGGCCTGGCATCTTTGCTTGCAATAAAAAAGCCAAAATTTGTTCTATATATAGGCTCGGATGATGTCGGCGCAATTGATAAAATATTAAAAGTCCCGTTCTTTACGTATGAAAGCCTTGTTCAATATGCAAAAGACAAGAGTTTTTGGCGCGTTACAATAAATAAAAATGACCCATGCACAATTGTTTACAGTTCGGGCACAACCGGTAAACCCAAGGGTATTTTATTAAGCCATGGCAATTTGTTGTCCCAGTTCGCCCCCATACATATAGTAATTAAAGTAAAACAAGGCCGCCATTTTTTAAGTATTTTGCCAATCTGGCATATGTATGAAAGGCTTTGCGAATATTATGCGCTTTCAAAGCTTGCCGTTATTGATTATACAAACATCAGAAACTTTAAAAAAGACCTTGTTCAGTGCAAACCTTCTTATTTAATTTCCGTGCCCAGAATTTGGGTGCTTTTATACGACGCCATTATGGCCGAAATTCAAAGCAAGCCTTTAATTTCAAGAATTATATTCAACATACTTTTAAACATTTCAAAAAATTGTAAAAAAATGCGCAGAGTGTTTTTAAATCAATGCATTTATCATGAAAACACCAAAGTGGTTGAAAAAATCATACCGTTTATAATGAGCAATATTTTAATGCCGATTGATAAATTTTCCATGAAATTTGTGTACAATAAAATTAAAGATGCGCTGGGCGGCAAGTTTATTAAAGGCATATCGGGCGGCGGCGCATTACCCCATTATATAGAAGATTTCTTTGAAGCAATCGGTGTGGCGCTTTACGTGGGCTACGGTTTAACCGAAACGTCACCGGTTTTAAGCGTGCGTAAGGAAGAAAACAATAAAATTTATTCCGTGGGACCGGCGCTGAACGGCAC
>CAZYYK010000115.1:0-4952 GCA_964651135.1 uncultured Gammaproteobacteria bacterium
TTTCAGAACATTCAAGTGGGCCGCCGTAAGTTGTAACCGCAAGCCCCGGCGTCCCCAGCGGTTTTAATGCGCTGTTTTTTGTTATTACAAAGGTGAAGATGTCATAACCCCAACGATTTGGAGCCTTTAGATATCCGTTTATGTCTACCGATATCATTGTATCCAGCGAGCCGGGATTTTCAACAAAAATAGTCATGCCGTCTTTTGTAATAAAACTTCCATCGTCAAAATATCGGTAATCTGCATTTGCCGTATTTGAATAATTTCTATACGGCGGTTTTGCTTCGTCATAGCAGGCTCTTACCCCGCAATCTTTGATAACATGAAAATATTTTTTAAATAATGTTCTGAATTGCTGGTTTCCAACGTTATCTCTTGTTATTTCCGAGCCTGAATCATATCTCATCAAATTTATTGCTTTGCTCAAGTCACTGTACGCTTTTTTTAAGGATGTTTCATATTGCATGGCTCTGTAATTATTTATAACGGCAGGAATTGTTAAAGCTGCAACAACGCCTATAATTGCAAGAGTTATAAGAACTTCTGCAAGCGTAAATGCCCCATTACATTGAAGCTGCCTTAAGATCTGAAATTTTAAAACAAATCCCTTTTTCATATTTTCTCCTTTTTTAAAAAGCATATAACAATATTCCTTATTTGTCAATATTTAATTATGATAATTCCAACAAGAACACTACTTTATACTTAAAAAACAAAACGGTTTTGTTGTAAAAATAGTATTTCTAAAAAGAAAATATAAACATGAGCAGACGTGAATTTAAAATGAATAAAGTTTTATGCAGGAAAATAGGGCAGAAAATTAGAAACCTGCGCCTTGAGAAGGGACTTTCACAAGAAGCTTTGGCTCTTGAAATAAATGTTTCGGGCAGTTTTTTGGGGGCAATTGAACGCGCAGAAACTGATATAACGCTTACAATGCTTCATAAAATTTCAAAAGCTTTGGATACGGATTGGGTAGAAATTATTAAAGTTTATTGATTTGCCTTGACGAAAAAAACATGTATAATATTTTATTATTACAGTAAGAGTTAGTGAGTTTAAATGAAAAAGATTATCGTTGTTTTATTTTTGGCTTTTGCAATTTTTTGCCCGCATAATTATGCAAAAGCGATATCAGAAACAGGTGCAGTGGGGGCGCAGGATACCGAGGCTTTAAGAAGCGAATATTCAAAGGTTACCAAGGATATTAATGTTATACAGGCTTTGGAACTTTTAAAAGGAACCCCGGGGGACTATTCGCGAAGAGCTATTTTGGGCGATAATCTGACCTTTAAACCCATGATAATAGAATATAAAAATTTAGCGGAAATTAACCCCGCTTACGGCGGTTTTGACGCTTTGGGGTGGAAGAAGAAAAACAGGCTTTATATTTATCTGAATCCCAAACATCAAGATGCGCCAAAAGAAGCACTTAGTGCGCTTTTAGCCCACGAGGCGCTTCATCAGGACGAATTAAACTCCATTAATGAAGAAACCTACGCCTGGACGCTTGAAGCCGCTGTTTGGACTATGTTTTTTGATAATAACCCGAAACTTGAAAATATTCGCCATCCGCTGGTGGAAAGAGAAAACACCATCAGGCAGCTTTTTATAAAAGGGAATTATACGGATAAATACATAAGAAAATCCATTCTTTCAAATTCCGCTTATCAAAATTTGCCTTCACGTTCTCCGGGCTTTGAGGATAATTTATAATAAGGTATATTTATGATTTGTCATAATGCTTATAATCTTTGCCTTTGTGCGCAATTGACATATGTTTATTTAAAAGCCAAAAAACTTAACATTTGGCAAAAAACTAACTATGCGCTAAAATAGTAAATATGAAAATTGCCTATAGAAATATTTTGATGTGGCTTGTTGTTGCAACTTTTATAATGCTTGCAACATCCGCATACCTTGTTGAATTTAATATTTTCAGGCTGAAAGCGCGTTCTTACGATTTTATGGTAAAAAATACGGTAGCGCATAAAATCCCTTCTGACGACATTTTGCTTGTTGTGGTGGACGATAAATCCCTTTCGGATTTAGGCAGGTGGCCTTGGAAAAGAACTCTTTTTGCGGAAATTTTTGAATATCTTGATGACCATACAAACGCGCGGGTGGTTGCTTTTGATGCTTTAATTGCCTCTTCCAACCTTGAAAATATTGAAGATGACAAAAAATTCTTTAAAGAAGTTAAAAATTTTGACAAATTATTTGTAGGCGTTGCTTTTTCGGGCGAAGAATTTGACCTGGCGCCAACATTAAAACAAGAATACGAAAATTTGCTTTTTTCAAAAACCGACATCAATTTTATAGATAACAGAAGCCAAAAATACAAAAACAAAGAAGGCTATCTTAGCTTCACGCAATTCCCTTTTGAATATTTAAAAAACGCAAAACACTTTGGCGCGGTTAACATAGCGCCCAGCGATGACGATTATGTAAGGAAAATTCAGCAGGCAATTAACTTTAACGGGCGTCTGTATCCTTCGCTGGAAATGGGGCTTTATTCAATGTACACGGGCATTAAAGACTTTGTAATTGATGATAACTATATCCACGGCGAAAATTCCAAATACAGGTTAAGAATTCCCATAAAAAGCAACGATAGAGAAATTTCTAACAACATTTACTATTACAGAACAAAAGACGGGGTTTATTCTCATAAAAAAATCTCGGCAGTGGATGCAATAAAATCTTTGAGGCTTATAAAACAAGGCAAAGAACCTATTTTGGATTCTAAAATTTTTGACGGAAAAATTGTTTTTGTGGGGGCAAATGCCAACGCACAATATGCCGAAGATAAAGTAAGAACGCCTATTTCCGATGTTTTTGCAGGAATTGACGTGCGCGCTACCAGTTTGAACAATATGCTGACAAACCAGTTTTACACGGAATCGCATTCTTTATACAATGTCCTAACCTCGCTTTTGCTGTTTTTATTTGTGTTTATCTTTATATGCGTGCTTCCTACTCCCGCAGCTCTTATGGCCACTTTAACAATAGTTTTGCTTTATTTTATATTTTCGGGCTTTATGTACACCAATTATGTTGCGGTGGATATTGCACTTCCTATGATTTATGTTGTCATTGCAATTGTTGTGGGCTATTCTTACCGATTTTTACTGGAAACAATGAAAAAAGAAAAGCTGCATAAGGCAATGGGCAAATATATTTCAAAAGACGTTATGCAAAACGTTGTTAAAAACATAGATACCATCGGCCTGGGCGGCAAAAGGGCAAATGTTACCGTGCTTTTTGCCGATATCAGAGGCTTTACTACGATAAGTGAAAACTTAAGCGCAGAAGAAGTTACAAAAATTCTGAATGAATATTTTTCGGCAATTGTTCCTATCATAGATAAAAATAGCGGCATTTTGAATAAATTTGTGGGGGATGCGGTTTTGGCGGTTTTTGGCGCGCCTATTGAAAATAAAAACCACGCCCTTGACGCTGTCAAATGCGCGGATCAAATGCTTAAAAAAGTGAAAATGCTGCAAACAAAATGGCTGGATGAAGGCAAACCCAAAATTGATATCGGCATCGGCATTTGCACGGGCGAGGCTTTTGTGGGCAATATCGGCTCTGAAGAACGCTTTGAATATACAGTTATAGGCGATACGGTTAACACGGCAAGCAGAATTGAAAATTACAATAAAATTTATAAAACCAAATTTTTAATAAGCCAATCTACCTTTGAAATTGTGCAAAAACACGTGGATGTTATTAAAATAAGGGAAGTGACAATAAGGGGAAAAGCTAAGAAAATCAATATTTACGAGGTTTTAAGAATTATTGACTATTAAGGGAATTTCGAGTGGACTATTTTGAACTTTGCAAAAACATCCAAAGTGCCGTTGATGTTGAAGAAAAACATCAATATGTTGATTTTGTAGGCAAAAAAAGCTCTTTTTCAAAATTTATTTTGTCCAATTTGTATAAAATTTCAAAAAATATTACAAAACTTGAAAAAAATAAAATAGATTTTTTGATAACGTCTTTTGAACAATACCCCTTTGATTCTATGCCATCCAGGCGCGTTTCAATAGATAAACTCGTAAATTATTTGAGTTATTTTAAAAGGTATTTTAAAAAAATTGACGAAAAGCCTGTTGAAAAAACTCAATGGCAAGAGGAGCTTGATAAAATTGATGTGATGTTTGTAAAAGGCGTGGGGCCAAAAATCGGCGATTTATTTAAAAAACTCGGCATTTTAACAGTCAAAGACCTTCTGGAATTTTATCCGCGCAAATACATTGATTACGAAGGCAAAACCAAAATAAGCAAAATAAAAGAGGGTGAAAACGTCAGCATTTTTGCAACAATCAAAAAAGTCAGCGCCTACAATACCCCCAAAAAACTGGCTGTTCTAAACGTTGTTTTGGGCGATGGCTCGGGCGTTTTGCCCGTAACCTTTTTTTACAGGGCAACAAACAGAAGGCTGCTTGAAAGATATAAAGCGCAATATCCTGTGGGCACAAGCGTTATTGCCTGCGGCAAGGTTAAAAAGGATAGTTACAGCGGCCATTTAACTTTAGATAAGCCCGAAATTCAAGTGATGGGCTGTGATTTGGATGAAGATTGCACGCAAGAGAGCCTGGATAATAAAATTGTTCCTGTTTATTCGCTGACTGAAAATTTATCGCCAAGAACCTTAATAAGGGCTATTTCAAACGCTTTTAGCACCTACAAAGATAAAATTGAAGACCCTATACCGGGCGATATAAAAGAAAAATACGGTTTAATTGATAAAAAAGAGGCTATACGCTTAATTCATACCCCAAAAGAACAGGAAGATATTGCCAAAGCGCGCTTTCGCCTTGTTTTTGAAGAACTTTTTATAATGCAGCTTAATTTGGCGCTTATACGGGAGAAAAACAGAAAAACTTATAAATCTGTGCCGCTGGACATTAAAAAAGGCGGTTTAGTTGAAAAATTTGTTAAAA
>CAZYYK010000116.1:0-2505 GCA_964651135.1 uncultured Gammaproteobacteria bacterium
TTTTTTAAAGCTTTTCTGATACTCTGGTTTTGAAGCCTGAAACCTGCGCTGTTTATGAAAACAGGGCTGTTTGGCTTTTTATCTGTTGCATAAATTAAATTGCGAACATTATTTGTGTAGTTTTCCAAATATTCCTTTGTTTTGTGCGGTATTAAAACAATTCTTTCTTTGTTGCCTTTGCCGTGCACCATTATTTCATTATTTTCAAGGTTTAAATTTTCATAATTTAAACCTGAAAGTTCGCTTATCCTCATCCCCGATACCCACAAAAGTTCCAATATCAAACGGTTTCTATAACCGCTGGGGGATATTACCTTTATGTTTCTTAAGATATTTTCAATTTCTTCTTCCGTCAAAAAATTCGGCAAAGGTTTCGGGCGTTTTGGCAGCACCACGTTATCAATGGGGTTATAGTGTATGTATTCGCGCAAAAACAAAAACCTGTAAAAAGTGCGTATTGAGGCAACTTTTCTTGCCACCGTTGTTTTTTTATAATTAATTTTTTGAATAAAACGCAAAAATTCGCTGAACTTATCATTTGTAAGTTTCAGAGGCTCTGTCTTATCCAGCCAGATTAAAAAGGTTATATTGTCTGACATATAAGCTTTTATTGTGTGAGGTGAAAAATTCTTTTCAGATTTCAAGAAAGTTTGAAATTCGTCTAAAAGCTTTTTTGTTTCTTCATTTATTATCATAAAACAATTATACTTTATCAATTCAAAAATACTATAATTTAAGTATTCTATTTTTGCCAAAAAAAATGTAAATTTATAATATCTCCTTTATATATTTTCAAATTTATGATAATATACACTCAAGCAGCCGGTATGTTTTAAAATGAAAAATAATTTTGATAGCCTCGATAATTTAGAAGTGGAAATGCGCAAATCCTCTGTTGTGCAAGAGCGTGCAGGTCTAGTTGCTGTGTATATGTATAAACAGTATTTGGAATTTCAGCAATCGAATTTGAACACGTCTGAAACTTTTGGGGAAATTATAAAAAATACCAGACAGGTTGTGGAATATTTAAAGCAGTCTTTTAGCGTTAGAAATATTCCTGTTCAAAACATCAACAGCGATATTGACAACACCAAAACCGTTGCCCTGCTTAATATTTTATGGCATACAATAAGTTTTACAAGCCGCTTTAATTATCTGCCTAAAGCGCTTCCAAGAACAGACAGAACCCCCCTGTTTTGCGGAAGAATTTTTGCAATTAACGGAAATTTTTATCACATAACCAAAAGCATTGATCAAAATGACCAGGATTCCTTGCTTAAAGCTATGCTTGATAATGAAATTGCATCTTTGTATATTCCTTCTGAAAAAACCCAAAATGCAATTATAACAATAAAACATAAGGATAATCAGGAATTTTATATAAGCCAGGTTGATGCGGGGCGTGAATTTTTGTTGAAAGTGGTTGAAATTGTTTGTGCGGGCGGAAATTTCCATGAACAGGGAATAAAAGCGCACTTTTAATTCTTGTAAATTTTTATTAAAACGGGGAAATTTTTTGCCTTGAAATGTTTTTATTTATATGTAGCAGTATAAATAAGGATAATCTATGGGCACAATTGACCCGATTAAGAATATAAATTTCTTTGAAACACCCAGGGTGCAGCCTCAAACACCTGCGGCAGTGGCTGCGGGCGGCGGGCAAACTTTTGGCGGAGGATCTGTTGCACAAAAAGAAATCGGCGAAGTTGCAAGAATTGGCGAAGCCAAACGCGGCTCTTTTGAAAATGGCCTTGGCGGAACCAATAATCCGGATGGCCACAAAATCTTCTATAATGCCTAGCGGGCAATTTTTTGAAGATTAATCATTTTTTGGATAGGGGATAAGGCTTTTTCAATTAATTTGGGTGCAACCGCAATTTCATGCTCTTCATTTTCAAGAGCATATAAAATGTCACCCAAAGTATGCCACTTCATGTTGGGACAGTAAGCTTTTTGTGTTGCGACAAGAAAAGTTTTTTGGGGATTATCTCTTTGCAGACGTTCAGCCACGCCTATTTCTGTTCCGATAATAAAGGAAGAATCATCGGAAGCGGTGCAATATTTCATAATTTGAGTGGTTGAACCCGTAAAATCCGCAAGTTTTATGACTTCGTTGTGGCATTCGGGATGCACCAAAACTTTTGCATTGGGATATTGTTCTTTAAGCTTTAAAATATCGTCGGGCAAAATTCTTAAATGCGTGGGGCAATAGCCGGGATAAGTAATGATTTCAATATCCGGAAGCTGTGTGGAAACATAATGCCCCAGGTGCATATCGGGCACGAAAAGCACTTTTTTAACACCCAAAGAGCGCACAACATCAACGGCATTGGCACTTGTGCAGCAAATATCACACAGCGCCTTAACCTGGGCGGTTGAATTCACATAACACACAACCGGAATATTTGGGTTTTGCGCCTTAAATTCTTCCAGTTGTTCGGGCGTTATCATATCTGCCATTTGGCAGCCCGATTTTAAATTCGGCAAAAGAATTTTTTTTGCGGG
>CAZYYK010000116.1:2515-4938 GCA_964651135.1 uncultured Gammaproteobacteria bacterium
CCCTGCAAAGACAATTATATCGGCATTTGTTTTTGAAGCACAAATGCTCAAACCCAAAGAATCGCCCACATAATCTGCAACTTCATCTACTTCTATATTTTGATAACAGTGTGCTAAAACTACGGCGTTTTTTTCTTTTTTTAATTTATTAATTTTCTTAATTATTTCTTGCATTACTATACTTGAATTTGTGCCATTTCCTCTGCTGATGCAAACACAGAGCTTGCACCGCAATCTACATAATAAACCTGCGCGCTGACGCCTGAGGACAGGTCGGATGCCAAAAATAAACCTGCTTTGCCGATATCTTCAAGGGTCGGTGTGCGCTTTAGGGGTGCTTTAAGGGCATTGGCTTTGAGCATTCTGTCAAACCCTGCAATGCCTTTTGCGGCAAGAGTTTTCATTGGGCCTGCGGATATGGCATTTACCCTTATATTGTATTTGCCTAAATCCACTGCAATATAGCGCATGGAAGCTTCAAGCGCCGCTTTTGCAACGCCCATAATATTATAATTTGCAACGGCTTTAACAGAACCTAAATATGTAAGGGCAAAAATTGAGCCGCCGCCTGATTTTTCCATCTGCTCTTTTGCGTATTTTGAAATAGTTAATAAGGAATACGCACTCACATGCATTGCCAAATCCCAGCCTTCTTTTGAGGTTGTGTAAAAATCGCCCGCTAAATCATCTTTGTTGGCAAACGCTGCTGCATGTATTACAAAATCCAAAGTATCATAATGTTTTGCGTATTCTTCAAATGCTTTTTTAACATCTTCTTCTTTTGTAATATCACATTCTGTACACATTTTGGAATGCATTTCATCCGCAATAGGCTTTACGCGCTTTTCCATAGCCTCATTTGCATATGTGAAAGCAATTTCGCCGCCTTGTTTATAAATAGCTTCAGCTATTGCATTTGCAATACCGAATTTATTTGAAACCCCAAAAATTATTCCCTTTTTTCCTTGCATTATACCCATAATAGTGCTCCTTATCTCAATGCCTCAGTAATATTCTACAACAAAAAGGTTTCAAGACAATTCTTAATTTTTCTTAATAATCAGTTAAATTTAAAAAATCACACGCGTTTAACGTTTGTAGTTATTCAAAAGGTGTTAAGAGAATGGAAAATATTAAGGCAATCAGTTTTTTTAAAAATATTAATCCCGTCTTCACTTCATCCGCCAATAAGGATAAAGTGTCGCCAAGTGCTGAAAGGCAGCAGATAAAAGACATCCCCTTTGTGCCGCAGCCTTGTTTCGGTGCATTAAAAATAACCACTGCAAAAGTCTGTGATGAAATTTATGCACCTTTGGTGCAGACAGAACACGGCAAAAAGGGGCTGGAACTTTTAAAAGGGCTTGATAATAAGTTTGCAAGAAAAATATACAGCAGCAGAGCCATCGATAAAAGGATGTTTGCAATTTTTTTGGATTCTTTGGATGAAAAGAAGCTCGTAACTTTAGGGGAAAATATAAAAACGCTAAATTCGCTTGCGGGGGATTATGAGTATATTATAGAAAGAATATACCCCTTTGCCATGCCCAAACTTTTAGAAAGAGAGCCCGAAAAGCTTGAAAAAAGTGCAGATACTTTAAAAGCTCTTGGGCAAGACGACTTAAATTTTGCCACAAGGGGCGGTATAAACGATTTTTTGGCCGGAACCCGTTATAGCGAAGACTGTGATGAATTTTTAAAATCTTATGAAAATTTTAGACTTACCTGCCAGGAAATGTGCATTACCCCTGAACAAGGAATCGGGATGTTAATAGAGCAGATGGGAACAGACGATAATCAAGATTAATTTTTGTACATCGCCTTAATTTCTTGTCTGTAACGTTCGGATACTACATTTTTTTTGATTTTTAAACTTTGGGTCATCATGCCGTTATCTACGGTGAAACCTTCCTTTAAAAAGGTAATATCGGCAATTCTTTCAAAGGATCTGAAATTATTTCTGGATCTGATTTTTTTATTGATTTCATTTAAAAGCATTGATTTAAAATCATGCAAATTGTTAGGGTTTTTGTGCATTTTTTTAGGCAAAACCCGCGCAAATTCATCCTGGTTTAAATAAACCAAAGCAGTCAAATGCGGCATATCCTGCCCGGTTATTATTATTTGTTCAATGTAGGGAATTTCCAAACACACATCTTCAATTCCTTCAGCTTCAATATTTTCGCCGTTTGAAAGAACAATAATTTCCTTCATTCTTCCCGTTATAACTAAATTGCCGTCTTTTGTAAGCCAGCCTAAATCGCCCGTTATAAACCATTCTCCGTGCATTACTTTTGCGGTTGCTTCTTCATCCTTAAAATACCCGAGCATAACCTGCGGGCCTTTAACCAAAATAAGGCCTTTTTCGCCCTGCGGCAGCGTTTCCATAGTGCTTGGGTTAACTATTCTGAATTCCGTGCCGTTCA
>CAZYYK010000117.1:0-3299 GCA_964651135.1 uncultured Gammaproteobacteria bacterium
CAGCGCAAGCCCGTCTGCCGTGGATGTGCCTTTGCCCAATTCATCAAGCAGCACAAGGCTTTTTGAGGAAGCTTGTTCTAAAATTTCTTTAATTTCAAGCATTTCCACCATAAAAGTGGATTTTCCCCTTATTAATTCATCGTTTGAGCCCACGCGCGTAAAAATTTTATCCGCAATGCCTATGCTGCCGCTTTTGGCATTAATAGAACAACCCATCTGCGCCAAAATAACGGCTATTGCGTTTTGTTTTAAAAACGTGGATTTTCCCGCCATATTGGGCCCCGTTAAAACTATAAAATTAAATTTATCCCCTATTGTTAAATCGTTTTCAATAAAATCGCCCTCAATTTTCTTAACCGCAGGGTGAAAACAGCTCTTTATGTTCAAAATATTGTCAGCGCAAACATCGGGTATAGAAAAACCTTCTTCCAGATGCAAAAAATAAAAACTCTGTAAAACATCCGCCTGCGCAATTGCGTCTGCAAAATCCAAAATGCACGCTGCAAGCTCATACGCGTAGGTTTGCAATTTCAAAAAAATGTCCTCTTCAAGCGCATTTTGCTTTAATTTTAAAATTTTTATTTTTTCCTCTTCCTGCGCAAGTTCCGCAGTTAAAAACCTTGTGGAATTTGCAGCGCCCTGCCTTATTTGATAGTTAGCAGGAATATTTTTAAGGCTTGAATTAGGCACTTCCAAATAATACCCTATAAGTTTGCTAAAGCCCAATTTCAAAGCCTTAATGCCCGTAAGCTCTTTTTGCGCCTTTATATAATCTTCAAACCACTTTTCGCACATCCCTATTTCCGATTTCAAATAATCAAGCTCGGCATTGGCGTTTTTCTTAACAACTCCGCCCGTTTTTACGGAATCATTAGGGTTATCCGAAATTGTTTTATCAATAACTTCCGCCAAAGACACAAGTTCATCGTATTCTTCCTTAATAAAATTCAGCACAGGGCTTTTGAAATTTTGCGACACACATTTCAATTTTTTGATGTTAAAAAGGGTTTCTTTAAGCGATAAAAAGTCTTTTGGCAGAATGGTTTTGTTGGTTAATTTGCCCCAAAGCCTTTTAATATCATAGCAAGAGCCTAAAATTTCTTTTAATTCAAGCGCATTTTCAGGGGTTTTGACCAATTCTTTAACAGCTTCCTGCCTTTGATTTATTTTTTCGATATTCCTTAAAGGCCGCTTAATCCAGCTTTCTAAAAGCCTCCTGCCCATTTTGGTCTGCGTTTTATCAATTGCCCAAAAAAGCGAGCCGTATTTTTTAAAATCCACCGTGTTTTTGGTAAGTTCAAGGCACTTTCTTGTGTTTTCGCTCATAATTAAATAATCGCCAACATCGTAAAATTTTATATCTCCAAAAGACGGCGAAAAATCTTTTTGGGTTTCTAAAACATAAGCCATAATTGCGTTTGCGGCTTTTCTGTTTATGTCTTTATCTTTGCCTTTTGCCAAAATATGTGAAAAATAATGTTTGGGCACAAGGGTTACGTTAAATTTTTTCAAAAATTCTTTTTCAAGGTTAATGTCCGCTTCGGGTTCTTCAATTATGCTAAAGGGCTTTATATCGCGGGTTTTAACTTCAATTAAGAGTTCCTGCGGATTAATTTTTTCAATTTCAGCCTTAATTTCATCGGCACTTCCTTTTGTTATAAAAAAATCACCCGTGGAAACATCGCAATAACTAAGGTAAAACGCGCCTTTTTCTTCTTTAACGGCGCAAATGTAATTATTGGCGTCTGAATTTAAAAGCTCATTTTCAACAATTGTGCCGGCTGAAAACGTGCGCGAAACACGCCTTTTTAAAATATCGCCCTCATCGTCCGCGGTTTGTTCGCATATTGAAATTTTAATGTTTTCATCAAGAAGTTTGCCTATATACAAATTTAAAGAGCCGCTCGGAATGCCTGCAAGCGGAATTTTACCAATTTTCAGTTCTTTTTTTGTAAGCTTGATATCGCAAATTTTAGAAAGCAAAAAGGCATCGTCAAAATAGGTTTCATAAAATTCGCCTATTCTGAATAAAAGAATGCCTTCAATATATTCTTCTTTAATCTTCAAATACTGCGCTATAACAGGGGAAATATCGCCTTTAACATCTTCCTTTTTTAAATACCCGACATTATTCATAGAAAAATTATAACAGAAAATATATCAGGCAGGAATTTTTTTCCATGGTAAAATTTATGTATGGGATGTTTAAAGAAATTTGTGAAGAATGTTTTGATTTTGGCAGCAATAGTATGCTTTTTTGCCCTGGGCGGCTTTATTTTTTTAAGAGATCAAATTGAAGCTTTTAACAACCCGCCGCGCGAAAAGGCAATTGAATGGGCGCACGATTTTGGGGATTTTTCCGATATTTCAAGCGATTATAAAATAGGGCGCACTTACGGGCTTTTCGGCTACAAAAAGCTTACCATAACCTATAAACCTTCAAACGATAAAATTACATTTTTGCGTCTGCCTAACCAAAAAAAGGTTAAAATTGAGGATTTTGTGGATAAAAACGTTGACAAAACTTTACAAAACTTCACAGAAAATTTTGACCGCAAACTGATAAAACTGCAAAACGTTAGGGCGGGTTCATACGGCGTTGTGATGGGCAAAAACAAGGTTATATATTACAGCGAAGTTGACGCCGAGGTTAAAAATTTGCCTTTCAAAAAATTAAAAGGCATCACGGGTATTTACAAACTCAAAAATAAAAACGGCAAAAAAGAACAAGCCCCCGAAAAACAGCCCTGCGCGCTTGTTTTGTACATAACAGATGCCGAAAAATACTCTCTGAACATTCCTTTGAACATTTTAAAAAAAATAAAGTTATAAAAACATTCATTTAGGCTATTGCTTTTTTTTCCAAAATATTATATTATAAGTTTTGTAAAAGCATGTTAATAAAGTGTTTAAACAACATCTAAAATATGCTATAATAATAAAGTATTTTCAATAATAACGAAAATAAAAAGTAGGTTTTTAAGAGGTATATGAAAGGTTCAAAAATTATGATTAAAAAAGGATTTACTTTGGCCGAAGTTTTGATTACTTTGGCAATTATCGGTGTTGTGGCAGCGTTAACTATTCCATCAGTTATTCTGAACACAAACCAACAAGAATACAAAACAGGGCTTAAAAAAGCTGTTTCTGTGTTAAACCAGGCTATTTCAATGAATATGGCTATTGATAGACAAGAATTGATTGATGGAATTGTAAATGGATACGGGACAAAAGGCTCTAGTGTAGCTGACGGAATGCCTTGGTGGAACCCAGAAACAGCAGTGAAAGATGATGGAGAT
>CAZYYK010000117.1:3309-4673 GCA_964651135.1 uncultured Gammaproteobacteria bacterium
ACGTTTCTCCAAACGATGTTGAAAACGTAGCTCAAATGGTTAACTATTTTGGTAACAGAATGAACACATTAAGCTCAGATACAACAAGAGGACAGTTTTATACAACAGACGGTATGAGATTCCAATTCTTGACAGCAGCTGCAGCAGGCGTTGTTGCAGGTTCTTGTACAGGTACAGGCTGCTCAGTGCACACTAACTCCACTGCTTGCGGCGGTGCTACAGGTTGTACTTGGAGCACAGGTGCTTCAGTTGCATACTGCGGCGGCGCGAATGCTCCTTGTTACTTAGTTGTTGACGTTAACGGGGATAGAAAACCAAACACTTATGCCAACGTTTCAAACGCTGGTGCAAACGCAAGTACAAACAGCTATATTCCTACAGCCACAACTGATTCTATTAAAGATATCTTCTACATTAAAATTACGGAAGATTCGGCACTACCTGCCGGCGACCTTGCACAACAAGTTATGTTCCAATAGTTAGTGGCAAGATAGATAAAATAAAAATTCAAAAACACCCTCAAGATGGAACTTGGAGGGTGTTTTTGTGTGAAGGCGAAGGTTTTTTATTACGCGGCTTGTGCCGCGTTTAAAAAACTAAGCCGACCGATGGTGTGTGAGGCGATAGCGGTAAAACGATGAGTTTTGCCGCAGAGCCGAAACCGTACCACAGCGGCAGCCGGTTTCCCCCGTCCTGTCATGCTGAATTTATCTCAGCATCTAAGATATGTAAATTATTGCTTTTATAAAACATCTTGCAACCCATTTCTTTTCTTTTTGGCGCATACAAAAAGCAAAGAAACGGGTTGCGCCCAAAGAAAAGAAAAATATGCGGCGCGGTGATGTTCGCAAACTATATTTCTAGGCTCACACAGGCTCAACAACTCGGCGCTTTTTTGTTGAGTCAAAAAAACGCCTCAGACAGTTTCGCAATCTTCCTGTTCGCTAACAAATATTGTTTGCTGGTTTGATGTGGTGAAGATGGTATTGTCACATACGCTGCTGCCGCAGCCTTCAGCGCAACACGCAAATCTCAAGTTGACATTCCTCTTTGTTTCCCCTACCATATAAAAACAAGGATTTTGAAATGGTTTGGTATGCCATAAAAGTCCTCTCAATCAAGAAAAGGAGAAAAAAATGCCAAAGATGAAAACACACAGAGCCGCAGCAAAGCGCTATCAAGTAACCGCCACAGGCAAAATTAAACGCCGTCAGGCAGGCAAAAGTCACTTGCTTGCACACAAATCACCCACCCGCAAAAGAAATTTATCCAAAATGGTCGATGTTGCGAGTGTAAATATTGATTTGGTTCTAAAAGAATTGCCCTACATTAAGTATTCAAGATAAGGAAGGTTACAATGAGAG
>CAZYYK010000118.1:0-4615 GCA_964651135.1 uncultured Gammaproteobacteria bacterium
TTCTGAATGCGGCATCGCGTTTTGGCCGCGCTTAGCGCCCGTTTTTGCCATAATTGTCAACCTGCGCGGTGTCTGCCGTGTTCATAAACTTCTCAACATTTTCCACGCCAAGCTGTTCCAGCGCCAATTTGAAGCATTCATTCCAGTTAATCTTTTTTGAAAACTCGGGTATGCGTGCAAAATTTGCAATGGTCTCATTCAGCTCTTTATTCTGTAAACGCCGCAGCAGCGAGGATTTTCGGTCAGAATACCTGTAAATATAATCGGCGTTGCGAAGCGTGTCATCAATTTCAAAAATAACGGCGGTATCGCCCTGTTTGCCTGTCACAAGCTCTTTTCCGAACTTGAAATTTGCGATAGTTTCTGCCACTTTTTCAACCATGGGCAAAATCACCTTGCGGTTGATGTGGTCTATAAACAGGTTGAGCCGCGCGTTTTGGCCGCTTGTGGCATAGTTTAATTCAGTTGCCGTGCGCTTTTCGCCGCCCATAGCGCCTGCCATGGTGCGATAAATGCCGGTTGTGCCTTCGATTGAATCTTTGAAATATTTCAAGAAATCCCAACCGCATAGGGCGCTTTGAAAGTTAAGCGGCACAGGCGTTTGAGGCAGAAGCGAAGAATCATATTCAATGATTTTGCCCGGCGCCACTGCCTGCTCGCCCCGAAAAGCGCCTTTTGGCGCTAAATATGGGGGATTTACGATAAGAGAATACGCGTCCAGCTGGTTATTTAAAATTTTGGCCGCAACGCAGTTAAGCGGCAAAACGCACTTCAAGGGCGAAATTCCGCGCTTTGTGGCAGGGTTTTCAATCAAATTTGCGTATATAAAAGGGCTTGTAACGAACGGGTTAGGCTCAAAGCGCACGATAGCGCAGCGTCCGACGCATACAGCAAACCAGTTTTTCAAAATCGTGCCGTTGGCAAGTTCGATGTCGCCCCAGTATTCCAAAACTTCGATTTGCCCTTTGCGGTATCCTTTAAGGGTTTCGGAGTCTTTACTTGCGATTGCGCCTGTTTCAAGGGCTTCTTGGATGTCTTTGGCCATGTATACGTTGTTCTTATCGCTTTTTATCTCGTCTGCGGTTAAGTATGTGCGGAAAATTTTGGGGCATGAATCCCAGTTGTTTGCGCGGGTGTAATCAAACACAAAGTCTTGTGCCGCAATGGTTTTCACGTTTACACCGTCGAAAACCTTTTTTTGAAGGCATTCAAAGCCCGCGCTTGTGCCGTCTGTGTCTAAAATTCGGCGCCGCACTTGCTTATGGCGTGTTTCCCAGCCCACAAAAAGCGTGCATTCGCCTGTTTCAATTAAATCATTGACAATTTTGTCAATCTTTTCGCCTATTCTCATCTTTTCAAGCGCGTCTGTAAGCATTGCCTTTTGCTTTACGGCCATTGTACCATCGGCGCCGGGGCTTGTGAAAACGTCGAAAAGGCTTTCAGGGTTTGTGTAAACGCTTTCTATTATGTGCGCTTTAAGCGTTTGGTGCTGTTCGTAGACGTTTGGAAGCTCTAAATTGTTTTCCCAGCGCCCGTATATGCCGCTGTTAATACCGTAAACCTGCTCTTGCAGGGCTTTTATGTCGCTCAGTTGTTCGCGGCGGGTGTCGTTGTATTTATCAAAAGCTTCGCTGATTTTTTGGGGAAGGTTCACAAAATCCTTGCGGGAGAATTGTTTTGGGGTGATATCATTTTGCATATTGTTATCCTTTCTGTAAGGCCGCGTTTTTGGCTAAATGCGCTGAGTGTCAAGCCCTATAATGTTTTTGAGCATGCCGCACTCGTCCGTGCGGGCGTTTTCGGGCGCAAAAATGCCCAGCGTGCGCGCCATACTGTCAAGCGCGCGAAGTGCCAAAGCGGCGTCTTGGGGCGCACTTTCGCTGTTTTTAGGCGAAAGTGCGCCTCTCATAATTTCAAGATATTTTTTAACCACATAAGCCTTGCAAATGTCGTATTTCAAAGCTTTTTCCTCGGTAATCGCGTCCAATTGTGCCCGATGATGCGGGTTTTTCAGCAATTTTTCAGCCTGCGTTATGCCGCCAGGCGCTTTGTAGCCTGCCTTTTGGGCGCTTTGCCGTGTATCCAGGCTTTGCGCGTAGTTTATCAAAAATTGGCGTTGTTGGGGTGTTAGCGGGGTTTTTTCCATATTATCTTCATATTTCTTAATAAAGCGTGCATTTTTTTGCATTTTTATGTATAATGGACATGTTGTTAATGCTTCGGCTAGTATGTAGGGACTTCGGTCCCTTTTTTATTGAGTGCGTGAGCCGGAGTGAAGCCAAACGGCTTGCGTTTAGCAAGACGTTGCGTAACTGTTGATAGGCGACGTAGGACAATTGAGCCTGCGAGCTTGCCCTTGCAAGCGAGTTCCGGCGAAATGCCCACAGGAGCCGTGATTTTCAACAGATCCTGAAACAAGTTCAGGATGACAGAAGTCACTCTGTGTGAGCCCGTAAGGGCGGTGTTTTATTTTACAGGCTGCCTGTCTATCGTCCTGACGCATTAACGCGGCTTAAAACGCCTTGTGCGCGGGCAGAATTTGTAAAATTTATGTGTGTTTTTTGTATCTAAGGTGGCAATTTATTCTTTTCAACTCTCGCCTTCGTTTACATAACACTGCGTGTTTTGATTGCGCTCCGTTCGTAATGCGGGAATAAATTCCCTCTTACTCACTCCACTTTACATAACGCTTCGCGTTGGTTTCACTCGGCTCGGTTGAAAAAGAATAAATTCTTTTCAACTCTCGCCTTCGTTTACATAATCATCATTATAGTTACATATCGAGGCGTAATAAAACGGGTGGTATAATATTATAAATTATACATTTTTATTTTCAGATGTATTTTTCGGCTTCGCGGATTGAGCCGATTTTTGCGTTTTTACGTTCGTACATTTGAATTTCACATAAAAATCCTTGTGCTCAAACGCATCAATTTCGCCGTTTTCCAGCATTTTTTTAATTGCGCCCTTGCCTGTCAAGTAAAACGCCGCTGTTGTGCCTGAAATTTCAAATTCCATAAGCGTTTTGAGGTTTATAACCTGCCAAAAAGTTTCATCCGAAAAAAGCGCGTCGGGGGCGGCATCCTTGATTTTCGTTGCCTTTTGCGCCGTGTGCTGTGCTTCGCGCGCGCGCATATCTTCGATTTGCTTTTCACATTTTTTGTTGATTTCGCGCATTACATCAGCGTTTAGGGCAACTGTTTGTTCAAAATTTTGCATGATTTTCCTTTTCTTTTACTTTTCCTTGAAAATGCGCCCGTAGAGCGCCAAGTCCACGGCGCGCCCCTGCACAAATGCCTCTTTTTTAAGTATACCTTCGCGTTCAAAGCCTGCATTCTTTAAAATCTTTGCGCTGTAAGGATTATTTGAAAAGCATTGCGCCTTAAGCCTTTTTATTCCTGCCTTCTGGCATAATTCTAAAAATTCGTGCGCTGCAATCTGCGCGTCATTGCCCCAAAATTTGCGCCGCAGGCAGGCTGTAACACAGGCGGAATAAGGGTTTTTGCCTGCTTCGCCCATAACATCATAAAAGTACACAAACCCGCAAAAATCGGCCGTTTCGCCCTTGCCGGCGCTGCCCTCTCGATTTTCAAGCGTAGAGCTGCACCTTAAGTGCAATTTATGTGAGAAAATCGAGCCTCCTCCAAAAACCTGCCCGGGGCAGGTTTTTATGGAGTCCTTGCACCGGCTGCCGCACTTCAAAACTGCCCAAAAATAGGGAAAAAAAGTGCTTGTTAAATTCTTTATAAGCTCATAGAAATTGGGGTATTTTTGCAGGGCGAAATCGTCGAAAAGGCTTGTGCGCCAAATATAAGCTAATTTTAAGATTTGTAAAGACAGCCAAAAATCCTTCGCGTTAGGGCATTTTGTGCCGATTTTAAATGGTACGAATTCAAACATTTGCAAATTTTCCAAAATATGATAAAATAGGGTCACAGTGTAAATTATAGCGCCCGCGCGCCCAAACGCCGCGGCAGACAGGAGAAATTATGGATAACAACGAATTGCAGGTTTTAACAAGAATTTACAGCACATACAACGATGCGAAAGAGAAATTTATTGACAGAAATTTTGCCACAAACCGCTATTATTTGGCGCTTTGCTTGATTCTGCTTCTGGTTTCTTTCATTGTTTACGCGTTTACGCCGCTTATGCTTCTTATGCTGCCGATGAGCGCAATCGGGCTTGTGGTAAGCATTTTGTGGTGGTTGAACCTTGACTCTTATCAATTTTTAATAAAGATTAAATACGCCAAAGTTTTGGAAAAAATGGAAGAAAATTTCCCCATAAAGCCTTTTACAGAAGAGTTTAAGGTTTTTCAAGAAGTTAAGAAGGACAAAAAAGCGATTATTTTTTCGGATTTGCAAAAAGGGTTCGCTTTCCTTGTGCTGCTTACGTTTTTGGTTATTTTCTGTATTTTCCTTGCAAAAGCGTTTATTGCAATTGATAACGCGCATACGCCTTCAGTGCCTTCCCAACAGCAAATTGAGTCTATCGAACATATTGTTGAATAAGCACAAGGGCCTTACGCCAACGGCTTAAACCCCCGTCAGCCGCCTGTGTAGGCGGCCTTGAGGGCACAAAGCTTGGCTTAGTGAATAAGCCCGCGCGAAAG
>CAZYYK010000119.1:0-2838 GCA_964651135.1 uncultured Gammaproteobacteria bacterium
AATGCTATCTTCGCGCAGTTCGCACAACTGTTTTGAATCTAAAGAATATGTAACATAGATAGGGTCCATGCTTACAATACGTGCCAAAGCCCCGCTTTGCGCCGTTACATAGTTGCCTTCCGTTATATTTATACTGCCGATTTTTCCGTCTGTGGGGGCTGTGATTTTTGTATAATTATAGTTTCTTTTGGCATCGTTTAAAGCGGCTGTTGCGCTTTTGATATTTGCTCTTGCCACATCTCTTTTGGCAAGCCTGTCATCGAAAGTTGCTTTTGAAATGAAATCTTTTTCAACAAGCTCCTTTGCGCGTTTGTAGTCAACTTCTGCCTTTTTATCTTGTGCCTGGGCGCTTTGCAAATCAGCTTGAGCCTTTTGCAGCGCTATTAAATAACGGTTTTGTTCAATTGTAAACAAAACCTGCCCTTTTTTCACAAAATCGCCTTCTTTGAAATGGCTTTTTTGCAAATATCCGTCCACCCGTGCCACCAAATCCACGCTGTATTTTGCGCTTACTCTGCCCGGCACTTCCAAAGTTTTTGACACAGTGGCTTGTTTAATTTGGCCCAAAGTAACTTTTGGAATCATTGCCTGCGCCATATATTTTCCGCGCATAATTTCACCTATTTTGCCTGCGCCCCAGCGCAAAATCACTAGCACAAATATTAATGCAACGGCTGTGCCAACCTTAAATGTGACACTTTTGCCTTCAAAAAATTTCCTCATATAATCCCCAAATTATTTTTATACTTAAACTGTATCCGTATTTTAGCATTAAAAGATATCAATATCAAATCATCTAAACAGAGGATATAAATAATTAAACCTTTCGGTAATTAAAGATTGGCTAAAAAATGCGATAATGGCGGTGAATCTCTAGAATAGGAGGTTGGAATTATGAATATCAAGGATTACTTTAGAAAAATTAATAAAAGAACAAATGAACTTAACCAAAAGGCCCAAAATCCGTTTTTACAAAGAAAGTATGAGTATAACCCGTTTGAAGGTGCTTTTTCGCAAACTTACGTATGGATTGAAAAGGAGATACAAAAAGAAAAAGATAAAAAACACTAATTTGGCGGAATTTATTGCGCTTTTTTGGAAAAAATGATAGGATTAAGATGCGATTATATGAAAGGCAAAAATTATGCAAAGGAATAATAAAGTAACGGAGGGAGGGGGCACTGAGTAAAAAAGCCTTTACACTTGCTGAAGTTCTTATCACTTTAGCAATAATTGGTGTCGTGGCGGCACTCACCATTCCTGCCGTTGTCAAAAATTACCAAAAAACTCAGCTTAAAACTCAATTCAAAAAAGTTTATACAACCATGTCCGCTGCCTTAAATGCCTCAATTGCAGATAATGGCGGTGTTGCTTATGTATGTTACGTACAACCAAGCAACGAAAGCACCCTTACCGAATGCTCAAAATTATGGGACGATATGAAAAAGAATTTAAAAATAATGAAAGTTTGCACGGGCGGGGTTGCTGCAGGGTGTAATTCAGATTATTTAAGCACGGATACTTTTGTTGAAGGCGGGAATTACGAAGTGCAAAATGCCAGAGGAGGTTCAAGTTGCAGCGGGGGCAAGGAAGCGCAAAAAAATAATAAAACGACATTAATTTTGGCTGACGGTTCAACAATTATCAGTTATTCACCCAATTTTGGGTGGGGCAGTTATTTTATTGTTGATATAAACGGCAAAAAAGCACCGAACAGGTGGGGATATGATATTTTTAATTTTTCAATCAGCCAAAAAGATAACGGTTCAATTTATATTGATGATCAAGTGTGTTGGGCAGCAGAAAAAGGCGGAAGCCGCCTGAGAGATATTTTAAAATATTAAACACTTTCCCAAAGTTCATCAAAGTAATCAATACTGGGGTGAAGCGCCTCTTTATCAAATATTTCAAAAGTAACACTCGGGTACAGGTACATTTCTTTCAATGTTTTTACAATTGATACAAAATCCACAGTGCCGCATTTTAAGCCGCCGTGCGAATCTTCATCCGTAAAATTATTGTGCAAATGCATATGATGAAGCATAATTCCGTAATCTTTTATCCAGTCCGAAGGCGGTATATTGCTGTGCAGGTTAACATGCCCCACATCAAGCGTTGCCTTTAAATTGGGCGAATTTATTGCCCCCACAAGATTTCTTATAAAAGTTGTGTCTTTTTCATGCACATTTTCAATTGTGGCAACAATGCCTTCGTGCTCAAATTCTTCAACAAAACCCTTGTAAAATTCGATATTCCTTAAAAAGAAATTTTCTTGATATTCCCTGTGTTTTAACAAATTATTGTAACAGGTGTGAAAAATAACGGTTTTTGCGCCAAATTCCGCTGCAAGTTCAAAACTCTGCCAGTATCTTTTTTCTGAAATTTCTTTAATTAAAGGGTCTTTTGATGCAATTGAAAGGTTTGAAAAAAACCCGTGCAGCGCCACATCGCCGTCAAAATCCCTTAAAATTTCTTTATATTCAAGCTTTAGGCGGTCAAAATTTTTTTCCACTTCTCTTAATTTGCCAAACCTGCTTATTTCAATGCCGTATCCCAAATTTTGGGCAAGGGCAACTGCCTCTTTAAAATCG
The DNA here is from genome assembly GCA_964651135.1 of uncultured Gammaproteobacteria bacterium. Classification (GTDB taxonomy): domain Bacteria; phylum Cyanobacteriota; class Vampirovibrionia; order Gastranaerophilales; family Gastranaerophilaceae; genus CAYYBA01. Next base: position 2,592 of record CAZYYK010000119.1, read on the forward strand.
TGATAATAAACGGTTGAAGATATGAATTTTTTTAGCGCGCTTCCATTTCCCATAAATTACATTATAATAAAGATTATGTATATTGTCGAATTATTTTTTAAACTGAAAGACGATTATAAAAATAAAAAGGGCTTTTTTGCGCCAAAAGGTGCCGAAATTAAAATTAAAAAAGAACAAGAGCCCTGTTCGCACATTTTTGTGCCCGTTGATTCCACAAAGCAAATTCTTGCCTGTTCCAAATGCGGGC
>CAZYYK010000119.1:2848-4536 GCA_964651135.1 uncultured Gammaproteobacteria bacterium
TGAAAAGAGAAGATATACCAAAAATGCCAAACAGCGGAAATTTTTTCATAAAAGAGATCTAGCGCTTAAAATTGCCCCCGCGCCTTGGCACAAATTTTAACCGCGCCCGGGGAGAGTTTTTAGCTTCTTGCGCTGCTACATTTTTTTATTGTATAATAAACCTATGGACAAGAAAATTAAAATAGGTTTAATAGGTTTAGGCACGGTGGGCACAGGCGTTGTCAAGGTTTTAAAAGATTTTGACAACATTGAAATAGTTGGCGTTGCTGTTCGCAATTTGAATAAGCCGCGCGAAATTGAAGTTGAAAATATCACCGATGACCCGATGAGCCTTGTTAATAACCCTGAAATTGACGTTATTGTTGAAGTTGCAGGCGGCTGTGAGCCCGCGCTTTTTTGGATAGAGCAGGCGATTAAAAGCGGCAAACACGTGGTAAGCGCAAATAAAGAGCTTCTTGCAAAACATGGCGCGTATTTGTTTGATTTGGCGCGCGAACACAACCGCGTTATTTTATATGAAGCCGCGGTTGCGGGCGGAATTCCTTTAATTATGCCAATTAAAACCACAATGGCTTCAAACAAATTTGAAAGCGTTGCGGGCATTTTAAACGGCACAACAAACTACATTTTAACCAAAATGGAAGAATTAAACCTTACTTATGAACAGTGCCTGCGCAGGAATTAGGTTACGCCGAAGCAGACCCTACGGGGGATGTTTGCGGGTATGACACTCTTTATAAAATTGCAACTCTTGCAAACATAATTTTCAGGAAAAGAATTGACATAAATAAAATTTACACGGAAGGCATTTCAAAAATAACGGCTCAAGATATTAAATATGCAAATGAGCTGGGCTATAAAATTAAACTTATAGGGCTTGCACAAAGGGTTGAGGAAGATCTTACAAGGGGCATTGAAAAAGACAGCCTTGATGTGCGCGTGCACCCTTTGCTTGTTAAAAAGGAAAATATTATATCTGGCATTAACAATGCGCTTAATGCTGTTTTAATCAAAGGCTATCCCATAGGGGAAGTTATGTTTACAGGCCCCGGCGCGGGCGAATTCCCTACTGCAAGTTCAGTTGTGGGCGATATTTTAGTGCTTGCATCAGAAATCAACACATCTGAAAACGTTTTGCCTATGACGCGCTGTTTGCATAGCGAAAAAGCCGTGCAGCTTGACATTTCACAAACCGAAAACAGCTACTATATTTCAATTACCGCTAAAAACACGTACGGCACAATAGGGCTTATAGGCACCATTTGCGGCAAAAATAAAATTAATATTTTGAGCGTTATTCAAAAGGGCGAAAAAAACTGCGCAACCGCACAAATTATTGTGGTGACGGATAAGTGCCTTGAAAAAGACATGCAAAAAGCGGTTAAAGAGCTTGAAAACATAGTGTGTGAGGGCGAAGATTGCATCAAAGTGGATAATTTAATAAGGGTAATGGAATAATGTATCGCGGTTTGATTGAAAAATATAGAAGTTTTTTACCCGTTACCGATAAAACCCCGATAATCACTTTAAATGAAGGCAACACCCCCTTAATTAAGGCACAAAATCTGCCGCGAGTGCTTGGGCGCGAAGACTTAGAAATTTATTTGAAATTTGAAGGGCTAAACCCCACGGGCAGCTTTAAAGACAGGGGCATGACGCTTGCGGTATCAAAAGCCGTAGAAGAAGGC
>CAZYYK010000120.1:0-358 GCA_964651135.1 uncultured Gammaproteobacteria bacterium
CTACAATACGGCAAAACAAGAGTATGAAACCACAAAACAAACAATGACAACCGCCGCACAAGGTGAAGTTAAGGCAGCACAAGAGGCTGTAAGCAATATTGAAACAGCCCTAAACGCAAAAAGCAACGAGGCGGCAAGAAGCGAGCTTTCTTTTTCATCGCTTGGCGGAAATTATAATTTAAACGGAGTTGACTACACAACCTTATTGGATAGTGCAGAATTGAAACAATTGTCTTCAAGGATACAAGCAGGCGGAGCAGGGAATAAATGGGGACATCCCGATAAATGCTTGTCTTTTGCGTATTCGTACGGGCTGTGGATTGACGGGAAGACATCAACGCCTATTGGCGGACGGGCT
>CAZYYK010000120.1:368-4471 GCA_964651135.1 uncultured Gammaproteobacteria bacterium
GCCGAATATCCCGATTCCGGGGCATACACCGAGCTTAGCGGCTCTCAAGACGAAATGCTGGGTATTGTAAAAGGACAGCTCGATAAAGGCATACCCGTAGTTTTACAGGTAAACGGCAACAAGGCGGGCGATTCAAGACACTATGTTACTGTTGTGGGGTATAGAGCAGGTGCCGGAAAACTTACACAAAGTGATTTGTTGATACTTGATACGTATGACGGCTTAATAGAAGGAATGGGCAACAGGGGCTCCAGATTTATGATTTCAGGCAAAGCCACCGGCAGAAAATATGATTTTCAAGTATATGTAAGAAAAGTTTAGAGCCGATATTTTACCTTTTGTTAACATCATTTTTAAATAAATATAGGCCCGGTGGGCTTCACGACGTTAGTCGGGAATGCGGTATCGCAATAAGGTTCGAGGCCCACAGTTGTTAAACTGCAATATCATTTTTAAATAAATATAGGCCCGGTGGGACTCGAACCCACGACCAATTGATTAAGAGTCAACTGCTCTACCAACTGAGCTACGAACCCATATTTATTATTAAATTTTCAAATTTATCATAGCTCAGTTGGTAGTATGTGCGGATAAACCGCATTCCTTCGGCAAGCCTCAGGAAGTTGAGCTCAGATACCCATATTTATTATTAAATTTTTAATTTAAAAAAGAGCCCTTATGGGCTCCTTTTTAAATGGCGGGGACGACGGGTATCGAACCCGCGACCTCATGCGTGACAGGCATGCACTCTAACCAGCTGAGCTACGCCCCCATACCTTACGTGTTAAATTTTCAATCTTCGTTTTGCAAGCGTGTCTTGGCTTTTGCCTCGGCAAGTGAGCTACGCCCAAACGTTAATCTTGATTTTCAATTTTCTGATAATTATTCAGCGTATACGCTTACTTGTTTCTTTGTCCTTTGGTAAGGTTCATATTTAACAACACCGTCAATTGTGGCAAATAAAGTGTCATCACTTCCCCTGCCCACATTAACACCCGGGTGGATTTTTGTTCCGCGCTGTCTTACAAGAATATTGCCTGCAAGAACGCTTTCATTGCCATATTTTTTAACGCCTAAGCGTTTCGAATTACTGTCTCTGCCGTTTTTTGATGAACCGACGCCTTTCTTGTGTGCCATTTGTTATTCTCCTTCAACCGCTGCTTCTTCAGCTTTTTTAGAAGCTTTGGTGTTAATTTTGTTTATCATAACTCTTGTAAACTGTTGCCTGTGACCTTGTTTTTTGCGGTAACCTTTTTTGGGTCTTTGCTTGTAAACGATAATCTTTTTTGCTTTATCGTGTTTAATAACAGTGCCGTTAACCGTTGCACTCTTAACATACGGCTGCCCGACAACCGATTTTTTGCCGTTTACCAGCATTACAATCTTGTCAAAAGTGACTTTTTCATTTTCTTTGGCGTCTAACAATTCAATGTCTAAGTATCTGCCTTCTTCAAGCTTATACTGCTTACCGCCTTCTTCGACTATTGCGTACATTTTGTATCCTTTCTTTTAAGGGATCGTAGTTGAAAAACAACATTTATACACGACCAACCTATCTTATGTAAGTAAAAATATACCCCAGAAAAACTTCACTGTCAAGACGGAAAATTTTATTAGCCTTATAGGCTAAGCCTTATTCTTCAAAATATACGCAGGCGGGGGATTAAAAAGTTTCAAGGTTAGTCTATTTTGATGTGTAAGTCAAGAAAGGTTAGAATCATGGACAAATTCTCCATTGCCCAAATTTCGGGGCTGTATTTGCTGTGCACTTATTTTGTATTTTTAGTAATGACAAGTTTAATATTAAGATAAGAATAAAAGAATAAATTTTAAAACATTTTTTCAAAGTCAATACGGATTTGCTTTTTCAGGTCATCAACATTGTTGAATTTCTTTTCATTTCTTATTTTTTTATCAAAATAAATTTCAACTGTTTTTCCGTAAATATCTTTGTCGAAATCTAAAATATGGGCTTCCAAAATCTCTTTGTTTGTGCCGATTGTGGGGCGTATCCCCCAATTTATCATTGCGGGGTTACCGTTGCAGCTTCCTTTGTATACGCCGTAAGGAATTTTATAAATATTTTTAGGCCAGCTTAAATTAACCGTCGGAAAACCTATTATTCTGCCAATTCCGCAGCCGTGTTCTACCGTGTTTTTAACTTTAAAGCGTCTTTGCAGAAATTTATTTGCAAGTTCTATATTTCCTTTCCCCAAAATATTCTTGATGTTTGTTGTGCTTATAAGCATTCCTTTTTCTTTTATGGGGGGTATTTCATTATAAATATAGCCGTATTTTTCTTGATTTTTTTTAAGAAAAATATGGTTTCCGCCTTTGTTTTTGCCAAAACTGTGGTTAAAGCCCGTGGTTATGAATTTCGGCTCAAAATGTTTGTATAAAACATCTTTTAAATATTCTTCGGCGCTCAAATGTGCAATTTTTTTAAAATCTAAAAGATAAATATAATCAACCCCGAGTTCCTTAATTAATTTGCATTTTTCATCATTTGGGTAAATATATGTGGCTTCAATGCCTCTTAAATCGCAAAGAGGGTTGTTTTTAAAGGTTACAACAGCACTTTTTAAGTTATTTTGGCGCGCAGATTCAACGCTGACGCCTATTAATTGCTGATGCGCTTTATGTACGCCGTCAAAAAAGCCAAGGGCAAGGGATAAGTTTTTCTTCGTGTTTAGTTTCTCAAATATTTCCATTTTACCTCTTTTTTGGGAAACTTTTCTTATTGCAGCGTCCGCCTTCGGAAGTTCTTTGCTCCAGCCTTTTTACGTTATATATGTCGGGCAGCGACTGAATATTTGCCGTAACTTTTGTCAATATTGAAATATCGTTTAAAGAAAGCCCCATTTCAATGACAACAACCTTTTTGTTTTTAACATAGGTTTTCGTGTATGTAATATTCGTGTCGGTATCTGAAATTTTCCCCACTATATCCTTCAAAAGCCCGATTCTGTCTTGCGATTCTATCTTCAGATGGGCTTCATATATGTTCGATGAAATTTCATCGGCCCATTTAATTCTCATAAGCCTTTCAGGCTCAACCCCGTTAAGCGATTTGCAATCGCCCCGATGCACGCTCACGCCCCTTGAGCGTGTTATAACGCCCACAATAGGTTCACCCGGAATGGGCGAACAACATTTTGCTATATTCCACAAAAGCCCTTCAAGCCCCAAAATATCGTCTTTTTTAGAACTTTTTCTGCTTTTCGGGCCCATTTGTGTTATTTGCGGCGGCCTTTTTAATTTATTCAAAATTTTATGCACGGTGGTTTCGCCGTAACCCAAGCCCGCATACAAATCATCTTCTGTTTTATAGTTCATTTCAACGGCGCATTTTTCCATTTCGCCGTTTTTAGAAAGTTCGTCAAAAACAGCTTTTGTCAAAGCGCTCTCAAGCTGCTCTTTGCCCATTTCAATGTTTTCCTGGCGTTTGTTTTTCTTATACCAGTTGTGTATTTTGGAGCTTGCCGTTTTTGTTTTAACAAAACCAAGCCATCCAAGCTTTGGCATTGAAGTTTTTGAAGTCAAAATTTCTACAATATCGCCGTTTTTAAGCTTTGTATCCAAAGGCGCTATTCTTCCGTTCACAAGCGCCCCCACGGTTTTGTGCCCAATTTCTGTGTGTATTCTGTAAGCAAAATCAACGGGCGATGAGCCTGCGGGCAGGTCTATAACGTCCCCCATCGGCGTAAAAGCAAAAACCTGGTCTGAAAATATATCTAATTTAACGCTTTCAACAAATTCTTTGGCGTCCGTTGTGTCTTTATCAAGCTCAATAAGCTTGCGCATCCAGGAAAATTGGTTATCGGTATCGGCAGTTGCTTTAATTGAGCCCATTTCTTTATATTTCCAGTGCGCCGCAACACCGTATTCCGCAATTTCGTGCATTTCCTGTGTTCTTATCTGTATTTCAAAAGGCTTGTTTTTAGGGCCGATAACCGTTGTATGTAAAGAACGATAGCCGTTTCCCTTGGGCATTGCAATATAATCCTTAAAACGCCCCGGAATCGGTTTAAATTTTGAGTGGATTAAGCCCAAAACGCCGTAACAATCCTTTTCATCCTGCACAATAACGCGCACGGCACTTG
>CAZYYK010000121.1:0-4454 GCA_964651135.1 uncultured Gammaproteobacteria bacterium
GTTATCAAGTACGTTTTCCGCAGCATTAGCCGCACCTACTGCCATACCGCCCAAGGTTCTGCCTGTTGTACCTAGTATAGAACCCGTCCAGGTGAATGGAGCTTTAACTAATCTGGCAAAGCCGTTCACGTTTTTGGAGTTGTCTACTCTTGCAGTTAGGATTTGTTTGGGTAGTGAATATTTTGTGCCGTCACATACAATTTCGTTAAATGAAAGTTTAAGGGCACCTTGACAATTTTTGGTCGGTCTTATAACTTCAACAACTTTACCGTTTACTCTCGAACCTGCTGGGAATGTTGTAGAGCCTATGGTGACAGCGTTAACGGTGGAAGCACTGAATTGATCGCCAACGTTTGCGTTTTTAGAGTTTATCATGTCCTTCATTGTTAATTCCAAAGTAGGAATTGCAATTGGTGCTTCTTTCTCTACGAAAGTTGTTTTTACGGGTTTATCACATGCTGACGCGCTGCGCACAGAGCTGTCATATCCGCCTGCAACCCTCATATTTTGAAGCATTGTAGCGATTTCAGCCCTTGATGCTGTTTTGTTAGGTTGCAGCGATGTGCCTATTTTTGTGTTGTCTAAAGCACCGTTATCAATAGCTTTTGCGATAGGTTCTTTTGCCCATGAAGGAACAGAAGAAGCGTCAGAGTATCTTGATAATATTTCATTAGCTTTGCATGAATCCATAGGGCATTTTAAACCTTTTGAAACTATTGTAAGAGCTTCTGCACGTGTAATACGACCGTTTGGTTTGAATAAGTGGTTTTCGCAGCCGCTAACCATGTTGTTTGTAGCAGCTTTGTTTATATGTTCATAAGCCCAATGGCTTCTGGAAACATCCGCAAAGTCACCTCGCGAACTTAGGGGTGTGCCGTCAAGGTTGTAGCCCTTAACGATTAAGCTTGCCATTTCGGCTCTTGTAATGGAATTTGATGGTTTGAACAGACCGTTCGGATAACCGAAGGCAACACATTGGTCTGTTAAACGGTTAATTTCAGGGGCTGCCCAAAAACTTTCGGGAACATCGGGGTAAAATTCGCTGCTTGAAGCTGCTGCACCTGTCATGCCGTGAAGGCCTTTAAATTTAACCGCTTCAATGGTTCTTTGGGTTGCCTGAATTGAGGTAGGCGATTGTATCATTGTTGAAGGGGGTGCCGCTGCCGAAGGGCAAGCGCAATCGTTTATTTTGATTTTGTCAAGACATGTATCGCCTATTATGGGAACTGCTGCGCCTGTTGCACAGTCTGTGTTTTCAACAAACACACCTTTGGAATGTCCGGCCTTATCTGTCATAACAGCCATGTCACGTTCTTCCCCAAGAACTGTTGTGTTTGAATTGCCATACACCGCATTCGGGTAAGAATAACTTTGTTTGCTTGTGTATTGTGCGCTGTCACATGCAGGAGCCGCAGCGCCTGTTGTGATTTCGCGGGGGCAGTTACAATCTGTTTGTAACTTACTGCATTTTGAACATGTTGCATTACATGGTGCAACTTCATTTGTCGGACAAGCCATTCCGCATGGGGGAGCTTGCGATACAGCTTCGTCACATCCGCAGGGAGATTTTGTTACGTTTTCGCATCCGCAGGGAGCTTTTTTGGTAACCTTTTCACATCCGCACGGGGATTTGGTTACTTTTTCGCATCCGCATGGGGCTGAACTCTCCTTTACAGGGCAACCTGCAAAGGCAGCAGGAACCGTGTATGCGAAAAGTGAAGCCACAACGGTTGCACTTAAAAGAAATTTGTTAATTTTCATCTATCGTCCTCCTTTTTTATGAAAATAAATCTTGAAATACGCTTTGGTATTTTATAAAGCAATTATGTACAATTTGTAATTTAACTACATTGCCAAAAAAGGTAATTTTTTAGGGTTATTATATCGGGGAATGAAAGATAAATAAACTTGGCACAATGCACTGCCGTAAGCTTTTTATATGCCAGAAAAAATGCATGGGCACAATGCCGTGGCGAATTTACGGTAATGCCGTATTAAGATGATATTAAGAAATCCTTAATTTTAGATTTTTTCTTATATAATGAACGAAGTTCAGAATTGAGAAGAATTTATTCTCTCTCAACCGATATAATAAAAGTCTATTAGGAGATTAATAATGCAGGCAGTGTTAAACAGAGTCGAAAACAAATTTACGGATATTTTGAATGCTTTGGAATATGTGGATAACAATTCAAAAAACGAACTTGAGAATAATATTGTGAATATGGGCTCTGCAATTGTAGAATGCCTGGTTAAAAAACTAAAAACGCTAAAGGGCTTATCCAGAGGCGTTGTTGCAATGAGTTTAATAAGAATAGGCGAATGCGCCATAGCCCCCCTAAGACGGGAAGCTATGAAAAATGCGGAATTTGCCTGGATTGCCGATTATTTAATAACCGAAATTGAATGCGGGCATTAAATAATTTAAGAAGTTCAGCGAGAAGAGAAAACCCTCTAACAAGAGGGTCTTTTTATATGCGGCCGAGAGAGTTTCTTGCGGTGCTTGTAATCTTTCCACCCATTTCTTTCTTTTTGACGCATACAAAAAGAGAAGAAACGGGTGGAGCCCAAAGAAAGAAAAATATGCGGTGCGATGATGTCCGCAAACTATATTTCTAAGCTTACATATGCTCAACAACTCGGCACTTTTTTGTTAATTCAAAAAATTGCCTCAAACAGTTTCGCTTCTCACCGTTCGCTAACAAATATTGTTTGCTGGGTAGTTGATTCAGTTTCGCTAAATTAAGTCTGTCTAAGTTTTTATTTGCTACACGTCAATATTTGCCATCATTTCCTTAAGCGTGCCTATTGTGCTTTCCATACTCACAATATCCGATGTCTTCTGCTGCAAAAAGGCGTTAATTCTTGGCATCATCTCAATTGCAATATCAAGCTTGGGGTTTGTGCCCATCTGATACATGCCAACGTCAATTAAATCTTTATTATCCCGATACAGTGCCAAAAGCTTGCGCATTTTTGCCGCGGCTTGTTGATGTTCTTCATCCGTAATTTCGGGAAAAAGCCTTGAAATTGAGCCCAAACAGTCAACCGCAGGGTAGTGGTTCATCTCAGCCACCTTTCTTGACAAGAAAATGTGCCCGTCCACAATGCCTCTTACAGTGTCCACAATAGGGTCTGCAATATCATCACCTTCCATTAAAACCGTATAAAGAGCCGTAATCGAGCCCTTTTCAGAGTTCCCTGTGCGCTCAAGAGCCCTTTGAAGCCATGAAAAAATTGAAGGCGGATAACCTTTCATAGTGGGCGGTTCGCCTATTGAAAGCCCCACTTCCCTTCCTGCCATAGCACAGCGGGTTATGGTGTCTGACATCAAGAAAACCTTTTTGCCCTGATTTCTAAAATATTCGCAAACCGATGTTGCACTAAGTAAACATTTTTGGCGGATTAGAGGCGGCAAATCCCCTGTGGCGCAAACAATAACGGTTTTTTTCATGCCTTCTTCGCCCAGGGAATTTTCAATGAATTCGCGCACTTCCCTGCCGCGTTCGCCAATAAGTGCCAATACATTGATATCTGCTTCCGAATTTCTTGCAATCATGCCCATCATAGTACTTTTGCCAACCCCAGAGCCTGCAAAAAGCCCCATACGCTGCCCTGCGCCAATGGTTAAAAGTGCGTCAATTGCGCGTATGCCTGTTGAAATTGCATCTTTAATAATGGGCCTGTTAAAAGCGTCAGGCACATCACCATTGATATTAACCCATTTTGCGCTGCTTGTGTCAAGTTCGCGCCCGTCAAGCGGTTCACCCAGAGGGCTTACAAGCCTTCCGAGCAAAAAATCGCCCACAGGCATTAAAATTGGCCCGCCCGTTGATTCAACAAGGCTTCCCTGCCCTATGCCTTCACCGTTAAAAAGCAAAAGCAGCTGCGCGTTTTCGCCTTTAAATGCAACAACTTCCGCAGCCTTTTTTTCGCCCGTGCAGGTATGAATATAGCACAAATCGCCTATTTTAAGGCCGGGCAATTTCACTTCAACCGTTAAGCCCACAAGTTTTGAAACCACACCTTTATACTGATACAGTGCAGTATTTTCAAGCGTGGCAAGCGCACGGGTTTTAATATTATGAATTTTTAATTCAAAATTTTCATCCATTTTCAACCTCAAGTTCGCTGTCTGTTTGTATTTGCTGCAAGTCTAAATCTTCCTGGCTTAAATATACGGGCAATCTGAAGCCGAAAATTGAGCCTATGCCCACTTCTGAATGAACAAAAACTTCACCTCTGTGCTGTTTTTCAATATAAACTTTAACCAGATGAAGCCCAAGCCCCGTGCCTTTAATTGTGTGAGTATCGTTTTCAACTCTGTAAAATCTGTCGAATATTTTTTCCAAATGTTCCGATGATATGCCGCAGCCGTAATCCTGCACGGTTACTTCAACATAGCCGGGCTTAGAGGACATTTCCGCAGAAATTTTTATTTTGGAATTATCGTC
>CAZYYK010000122.1:0-4401 GCA_964651135.1 uncultured Gammaproteobacteria bacterium
AAAACATATTGCGGAATTGCACAAAGGGTCTGTTGCGGTTGAAAGCGAACTCGGCAAAGGTTCAAAATTTTTTATAAAACTTCCAAATTCCTAATAAAATCCTAACAATTCTTTTTTAATATAAAAGCATGAAGGTCATGACCGTAAGCTTTAATACTGTTAAACCCTTAAATAGAACATCTTTTAAGGGCAGCCCTTTGGCATTTGTCAGTGACACAATTCAAAAACAATGCAGTTCGGATATTTTAAGTAAATTTTTGCGAAATGCGTCAAAATGGGGCGAAAAAGAGACTATTATTTTAAACGGGGCAGGTAAAGCACTTCTTGCCCCGTTAATTATTTTGTTCAACCCTTTTATAGGAAATGTTCCGCCTTATAAAAAAGAAAATAAGGCGTATATGGCGCTAAAACAGCCCGTAAATGCGCTTGTAAATTCGGCAGTGCAGCTTGGCGTATTTTTTGGAGTAGACAAAGGGCTTGATTATTTATTTAAAAAGGGCGCTTTGGCTGAAAATTTTTCAAATCTTAAACATTTAAATGTATTAAAAAGCAGGGCAAGCCTTGCTTTAGCGCTTGTTACAATGCCTTTTGCCTGTGCTTTGGGAAGTAAAATCTATTCAAAGGCTGCAAAAACGCTGCTAAAAGGAAAAAACCATGATTGAAAAAATCATTAATTCAAGGTTTGTTAAAAACCACATAGTTAAAACCATAACCAATCCTTCTTATGCGGCAAAATTCCTGGTAGGAGCAGCCGTTGCAAAAGACGTTGTGGAATACACTTCATCAACCCTGGCAACCCTTGGTAATAAAGAAATTCCGCCCAAAAAAAGGAAACTGGTTGCTGCAATGGACGCAGCCACAGGCGCATTAAGCTGCATAAGCCAATTGACGCTTGGTTTTGGGCTTGCGGGCGAAAAAGTTCAAAAAAAGATAGGCGATTTTTTGTTTAAAGATTTAATTAAAAAAGTGGATGCCAAAACCGTGCAAAAATGCAGGGCAGGCTTTACAATTGCATCTTCCTTCATCCTTTCATCCATTATCGTTAAAAGAATTTTAGTGCCGCTTTTTGCCGCCCCCATTGCAAATTACGGCACGGAATTTTTGGGCAAATACAAAAAGTGCAAAAAAGAAAACTATTTTGACTAGCCTGCCGGGCGCTGATTAATAATTTTTATAAAATTGTTTAATCAACCGGAACCCATCTTTCGCCTTTTTTGGCGTATTTTGTCTTAACGGCAGACCAGGCAACTTTATGGGCAACATCTTCTCTGGGGTCATTGCCTCTGCGTTTTTTCGGGTTTTTATACTGTTCCCATGCACTATTAAACGCTTTGCGATAGATTTCCTGCGCGTGTTCTGGCAAATGTGCTTTTACGGCATCCGGTAAATCTTTATTAGAATTATACGGCATAATTATTCTCCTTTTTTAACTTGGTTAAGCGCTTATCCGTTTATAATTTCCCCGCCGTTTGGATGTAATATCTGACCGGACATGTAAGATGCGTCATCAGATGCCAGAAAAACAAAACAGGGCGCTATTTCAACAGGCTGCCCCGCCCTTTCCATTGGTGTGTCTGTGCCAAAAATTGCAACTTCGCCTTCGGGCAAATGCGACGGTATAAAGGGTGTCCAAATTGGCCCGGGGGCAACCCCGTTGACCCTTATGCCTTTAGATATAAGATTGCCTGATAACGCCCGCGTGAAGCTTACCACAGCCCCTTTGGTTGAACTGTAATCCAGCAAATACGGGCTGCTGTGATATGCGGTAATAGATGACGTATTAATAATGCTGCTTCCGCGTTTTAAATATTTTATTGCGGCTTTTGTCATATAAAACATAGAAAAAACATTGGTTTTAAAAATTCTCTCCAATTTATCTTTTGTTATATCTTCAATGGTTTCGCCCAGGTGTATTTCACCCGCATTGTTAACCAAAATATCAACACCGCCGAATTCTTTGACGGTTTTTTCAACAACCTTAAAGCAAAAATCCTCATCCCCGACATCCCCGTTTGTTAAGATACAGCGCCGCCCTTGTTCTTCCACCTGTTTTTTGGTATATTGGGCATCCTTATGTTCATTAAAATAAACAATGCTTACATCTGCCCCTTCTTGAGCGAAAGCAACGGCAATAGCCCTGCCAATTCCGCTGTCGCCCCCGGTTATTACGGCTGTTTTATTTTTTAATCTCCCGCAGGGCGTGCCTTTTTCTTTTTTAAATATCGGCAGCGGGTTCATTTCGCTTTCTATACCGGGTTGACGGTTTTGGTGCTGCCTGGGAAACGGCTCTTTTTTGGATTCTGGCATTATTTTTCTCCTTATTTATTAAAAAAAGGATGTTACACCCTTCTTTACCAACTAAATATTGACATATAATTATAATTATTTTTCCGTCAAAATTCTATTCTACATCTGACTAATAGACAAAACCACAATGTATGCAAGAATAAACAAAAGGAGAGAAATTATGAAAAAAGTTATAATTATATTTATTACTTTAATTTTTGGATGTTCTTTATGCGCCGCAAAAGAACTTTTTGCCCCAAAAGACGATAATGTGAGCGCAAAAGATTTCAGTTATTTGTTTAAAACTTTAAACGGCCTTAGCGAAGCGCAGCTGTCCCAGCATAACACTTTGTATGTGCGCTATGTTGGCAAATTAAACGAAATAAACCAAAAGCTAAAAACAACGGACAGCCAAAAAGCGAATGCCGCACATTCGGAGTTTAGAGATTTAAAAATTGACAGAGCGTTTTCCAACAACGGAGTGGTTTTGCACGAACTTTACTTTGAAAATTTAACATCCGCACCCACAAAACCTTCAAAAGAGTTTGAGCAGGCACTTATAAAAGATTTCGGCTCATATGAAAACTACATTGCAGACCTTAAGGCATCAATGAAAGCAACAAGAAACGGCTGGGTAATCAGTGCGTATAATCCGCTTAGGTGTAAAATAGAAAATCATATTTTTGAGTTTCACGATTTGTATATTCCCGTAAATATAACGCCCCTTTTAGTGATAGATGTGTGGGAGCATGCTTATATGATAGATTATGGTATTGATAAAGATTCTTATATAAAAGCATTTTTCAACAATGTGAACTGGGATGCGGTTTCAAACAGGTTTAGAAAATTGTAATAAATAGATAATATTATTTTTTAATATTTAAGTTTTTTAATTTATTATAAAGTACAACCAGTTAAGAATGGAGGAGGATATAAAAAAATAATGCAAATGCTAAAATTTTCGATAAGATTGTATCAGAAAGTAGAAATATGTATAAACTAGATTTTAACGAAGCAAGCCTTATGGATTTTTCAGACGTAGATCATAAAGACATTATGGATAGGGCATATCATTTTAATGATTATGCCAATTACATAAAAAATAAAAAACACAACTATTACAGAAGAATATCCCTCACAGGGTCAGCGCCTGTTATGGTAATACAGGATGAATACAGCGGCAAGCCGCGGGAAATGGTTTATCTTGCCTCAAACGATTATTTGAACTTAACCAAACATCCGCGCACAATACAGGCAGGAATAGAAGCTGTACAAAAATACGGTGCGGGTTCGGGCAGCGTACCTTTGCTTGGCGGAACTGTTGATATCCACAGAAAACTTGAAGAAAAAATTGCCGCCTTTAAAGGCTGCAAGGATGCCGTAATTTATTCTTCAGGCTACGGCTCAAACTGCGGAACCCTGCTTGCGCTTTTGGGCAAAGCCGATATAGCAATACTTGATATGCTTGTGCATGCAAGCACAATTGACGGGTGCAAAAATACAAACATAAAATATTTCAGGCACAACAACCTTGAATCTCTTGAAAAAGTTCTTGCAAGAAGCCAAAAAAGCTTCAGAACCAAACTTGTGGTGGTGGATGGCGTCTATTCAATGGATGGCGACATCGCGCCTTTGGATAAAATTATTGAACTTGCAAAAGCATACGGCGCATACGTTATGGTGGATGAAGCCCATGCCACGGGCGTTATAGGCAAAAACGGAAGGGGAACACCCGAGCATTTTAATATAGAAGGCAGGGTTGATATAGTATCAGGCACGTTCAGCAAAGCCCTTGGTGCAATAGGAGGGTTTATTGCGGCAAATGAAGAACTTGTGCAGCTTTTAAGGTTTTATTCAAGGTCATATATGTTTTCTGCTGCCATGACCCCGCAGGTGGCAGGTTCAATAATAGAGGCTATAAATGTGATTGAAGATGAACCCCAAAGGCGCGAGCGGCTGTGGTGGAATATAAGATATTTCAGAAAAAACCTCCTTGAGATGGGTTTTAACATAGGAAATTCAGAAACAGCCATATTCCCTATAATAATAGGCGATGACAATAAGGTTAAAGAAGCCTGTAAAATGGCGCATGAGGCAGGAATTTATGTTAACCCC
>CAZYYK010000123.1:0-4388 GCA_964651135.1 uncultured Gammaproteobacteria bacterium
CATGGCGGTTTCAAGAAAGCTTAAAAAGGCGCTGAGCCAGCTTTTTATAATAATACAAAATAAGGGAATAGAAAAGTATGAATGAACCCGTTTTTTTAATATCCGCGGCTTACGTTTTCATAATAGGGCTTTGCGTGGGAAGCTTCTTGAATGTGGCATCGTTGAGGGCACTTCGGGGTGAAGAAATTGTTGTAAAGCCGTCCCATTGCACAAAGTGCGGCAAAAATTTGAAATGGTATCACAATATTCCGCTTTTTTCATACCTGTTTTTGGGGGGAAAATGCGGATTTTGCAAAGAAAAAATATCCCCGCAATATCCCGTTGTTGAATTTGCAAACGGTTTTTTATATTTGGCACTTTTTTTAATGTACGGATTCAGCCTTAAAGCGTTTTTTTTATGCACCCTGGTTTCGTTTCTGATACTTATTGCAATAACAGACATAAAAGAGCGCGTTGTGTTTGATTTTCACACCTACCCCATTATTGTTTTGGGGCTTTTATACAACATTTTTAAAATCGGCGATTGCGGAATTTTAAGCAGCATTTTTGGCATAGTTTTGGCTTTTGTTTTCTTTGAAGGGTTTTCGCGGCTTGTTAACTTATTCCTTGCAGGGCGCGCATTCGGGGAAGGTGATACCATAATTGCAATGGGTATAGGTGCATTTTTTGGCTGGAAAATTTTGGGCGTAATTATTTTAATGAGCATAATTTTGCAGGTCATAGTGTTTGTAATTCCAATGTTTTGGGGCATGGTGAAAGCAAAAAAGTATAAAAAAATAAGCGCGTTTTTGCTGGCATTATTTTGTATAGCGCTTGCAGTGTATTCGAAATATTTGACATTTATTTATTCAACCCTCTGGGGCAGTGCGCTGTTTTTGGCATTTTTGTTTTCAAGCGTTTTTTGGTTTACAAAAGTTATGTGGGATGATATGAAAAATAAAACAGAAGAAGAACTTATGGCACAAGCTGTTCCCTTCGGCCCTGCGCTTGTTTTAAGCGCCATTATTATGATTTTTTTCTCAGATACAATTAATGCTTTCATAAAAAGCTATTTGGCAGCTTTGATATGATTACCAGGGGTAATCGTCTTTAAATGCGGCAGCCGGTGCGGATGTTGACGGCTGCGTTGAGCAGACGGCACGTAGCACAACGATGGCGACGTTGCGACGGAAGCGAGTTATGCGAGCCGAAGGAGCGGAGCAATCTTTGATTGCACAGGAGCCTAACTCAGCTTTTACCAGGGGTAATCCTCTTTAATCTCCCAGCCGTCTTTCATAATAAGTGCAGCACAGTGGAAGCCTTCGTGCATTTTATTGCAGCCGCTATTTATAAGCTGTATTCTTGTGTTTTCAAACCCTGTCGGATAAAAATACATACCGCGGGAAGGCGTTTTAGAAAGCTTAAATTCAAATATATCCTTGCCTCTTGTGTTTGGTTTTTTAAGTCCATTTGTATCAAAATAAAAAATTAAGCTGTCTTGCGTAGATTTATAAACAGAGACTGCAGAACCATCTCCAAAAACAGTTTTTATAAAATTAAGCCCGTCCAGGGTGCTGCTTTGTCCGTTTAATAAATAAGCTGCGGGGGTAAAACATCCCTTAGATGTACCGCAATTTTTAGCAATCTTAAGGTGCGGATATAAATATTGATCTAAAAAGTCCTGGGTAGCGGAGGCATCCGTGCCTGTTCCAAAATCCCAAGTGCTTATATAGGCATTTTCTGTTTGAGAAATATTTATTGCCTGCATCATTTGATTATAGAATTTTTTTAATTTGGTAACTGTTTCTTGCTTTTGATATTTTATAACAACTGTAGGGATTGTAAGTGCTGCCACAACTCCAATTATTGCTAATGTGATAAGAACTTCAGCCAAGGTGAAAGCTTTAAACTTTGCCGCTGTGTGCGTGAATGGAGCACTTTCTTGATTTTCAAGCGTTGTGTCATGCTGAACTTGTTTCAGCATCTGTTGTCTTGACCGTACGTCTTTAGATCCTGAAATAAATTCAGGATGACAGAACGAGTGGTTGAAAGCTAAGCTGTCAGACCCTCCCTCCTCCGTTAAATTAACTTTCTTCATTTTTCCGCCTTTCGTTTGCCTTCATTTATTGTATCAAATTGCTTATATCTTGACAACGCCTTACTTATAAATCTTTTTTGCAATAAAATAAGCTGTTGTACCATAAAATATGCAAAGCAGCAAAAGAATATAAAAATCTTTTTGAATTTGCCAAAAAGATGCGTCCATTTGATTCATCTTTATAAGCGCGTCAATTGCAGACGTTGTTGGGATAAAATACGCGCCTGCGTTAATCCATGCGGGAATTGCTTCTTTGGGCCAAATAAAGCCCGGCAAAAACAGAAGCGGCAGGCTTAAAGCCGCAAGGCAGATTATTGAATATTCTCTTTCCTTGAAAAAATAAACAAAATTTTGCCCCAAAAGCGCCACAGATGTTAAAAACGGCAAAAGTATAACCCAGGTGCCGAAATTAAATGTGACCTTATAGGATAATATGACCGGTAAAAAGAAAAAGTAAAAAACGGAATATACAAGGTATAAAGATACATAACACAAGGTTTTTGCAAGTATCATCCTTTTTATATGGGTATATTTAAACCCTTTTTCTCTTTGCCCTCCGCCCACAAGCCCAATGCCCACAAGCATTGTTTGCTGCATAATTAAAATTAAAACAACAGGGTAAATATAGCTGGCATAGCCGCCTGAAGGGTTAAAAAGCGCCACGGGCACAAAGGTGAAGGGCAAAACCTTTCTTTTTGCCGCGTCTTTGCTTAAACCCTGTTTCATCAATTTTCCAATTTCAACTTTTGAGCCCAAATTTGAGCTTACTTCCTGAAGTGCTCCTGCAACCTGTTTGTATGCAATTAAAAATGCGCTGTCCGTATAAAGCGAAATTGAAGCGGCCTCACCGCGCTTAAGATTTTTTTCAAAATCTTTAGGAATTATAATGTAAGATTTTACAATATCTTTGTAAAACTGTTCCTTCGCACTTTCAATGCTCACGGGGCGTGTTTTTACTTCAACTCCGTCATCGGCGTTAATTTGGCGGATTGCTTCGCGCGAAAGTTCGGAATTATCAAAATCCACAAGGGCAACAGGCACATCCCTTAAAATTTCATGGGCGTAAGGGATTGAATAAACAATTGGATATGCAATTGCTCCGACAACCAAAATTAAAACAGCGCCCGCGTCTGTAAAAAGTCTTTTGTATTCTGCTTTTAAAATTTTTATAAATTTTTTCATGTTTTACGCCAATATTTTTCATCCCCTGCCACGGTTTTGAGCCTTTTTAAAAACATAAGGCCGAAAAGCGCAAGGGCTGCAATTGATAAATAGTATTTCAAATCATAAACAGGCGCAATATCACGCATGGTTTGATTTATAAGTATTCTTAAATAATGTTTTAGGGGCATTAAATCTCCAAAAATTTTGGCTAAAAGCGGCATTGAAATATCCGGATAAGTCACGCCCGTAAATGCAAAGCCCAGAGCCGTATAAAAAGCCGAGGCGCTAAGGGCAAGCCTTAAGTTTGATGTTATTGCAACAAAGCCTACGGCAATTGCCTGATACGAAAAAATAAATAAAATTGTTGCTAAAATAACGCTTAAAACGCTGCCCAAAAAAAGCCCCTGGTAAAAAACAAAATACATAAAATAAATTAACAGTGTGATTGTGGTATAAACCAAAAAATACGGCAAAATTTTAGCAAAAAATGCTATTATTATTGAATTTCCCGCACATTCAAGCCACGCTTTTGCGCTGCATGACTTAAATTCAATGCCCATTGCCCAAATGGCGGTAAACATTACAAACATTTGAATAACATGGCATATAAAAGCAAGCGTCAAGAAATAAGAATAGTTCAAATAAGGGTTGGAGCGCACATGATCATCAATTTTAATAAGGTTAACGGCATCATACGCCTGTTTTTTGCCCATGCCGCTTTTCATCAAACCCTTAACCTTTATGCCTGCAAGAAATGTTTGCGTTGCTGCTGCTACATCTTTTGAAATAATGCCGCCGACCAAAAGTGTCTGATTATTGTAATAATAAACAATTTCGGGCATCCTGCCCATTGTAACATCCTTTTTGAAGTTTTTGGGAATAACAACAAAAGCGTAAATCTTCCCTGCACTTAACAGTTTGCGGCCTTCTTCGGGGTTGTTCGGATAATATTGAACAGCGCCTGAAGGTGCATTGTCAAGCATTCTTATGTATTGTCTTGAAAGAGTGGTTTTATCGGCATCATAAACAGCAACGGGCAAATCCTTGGGGGAGGCGGATTTAAAGACCTCACAAATTACAAACCCCATTAAAACAGGCATCACAAACATAATAAACAGAATTATTTTTGTTTTTTTGATTCTGTCAA
>CAZYYK010000124.1:0-4386 GCA_964651135.1 uncultured Gammaproteobacteria bacterium
AGTGTCTGTTTTTTCTCCATAATTTTCGCTTAAAACTTCATTTAATTTTTTCTGGACTTCATAAGAAATGCTTAAAAATTCATTTATACGCCTTTTAAGTTTTTCGCCCCTTGTAGTAGGAAAATTTGCAAGATTGAAAAACCTTACAACTTCAAAATCATATTTATCGAACTGGGGTTCAAAATCTTTAATTTTTTCAATATTCATGCTTGTCCATCTGGCTAAAATAACTATTAATTCAAATAATTTAAGATTATTTTTTAAAGAAGCCTTATTTTTTGTGTTTAAATATCTTTCGCCTTCAATTATTAAATTCACAAGGGTGCTGTCTTGCATTTTAATTTTAGCCGTCGGGGTTAAAACTTCGCACGGGTGGGCGTTGTTTTTGCAGAAATTTTTATAAATGTTTTTTACAAAATTCTTTTCCTCAGCAAGTTTTTTGTAAAGCTCCAAATAATCTTTTTCCGGAAAACTGGAACTTATAAAATTAATGCACAGGGTTTTAATAATGCTGGCAGCTATTTCTTTATTGCTATGGCCGAATTCATGAGATTTTACCATGTAAAATGTTATTTCTCTGATTTCATGCAAAATAATTTCATCAAGAGCATTGATAATAGGGTTTAAAGTACAAATTCCAGCACTTTGGCAAGGAGTGCTGTCTTCTAAATTTTTACTGAAAGAATTAAACATAATACTATTCTAAGTATGTGAAATAAAAAAGTAATCCCGACATTGTCTAATAATTTTGTAGACTAAAAGATAATTTTTCTGCTTGTGTAACTTTAATTATCCATGTTATAATTCTTTTATGAAAAAATTAGTAATATTTCTTTCTTTATTACTTTTGTGGGGTTTTACAAATTGCGCATTTGCAAATTCGGTAAAATTTGCGGTTTTATCTGATGTGCACATTTCAGCTGCCCCAAATGCCATGAGCAACAGCAGAAATTTGACAAAAACCATTGTATATCTTAAAAGAGCGGTGGAGCAGGTAAATTCTTCGGATGTAAGTTTCGTTGTATTTTCGGGTGATGTGGTGCAAAATACAGACAAATACCCGCTTGTCATGTTTGCAAAAATAATAAACGGCTTAAATAAACCTTATTATGTAATACCCGGAAACCATGATTTAGCCAAATTTTCGGGCATTGACAGTAAAGAATTTTTCCGCCTTGTTAATAAATTTTCACATAACAAAACACACAAAACACCTGCTGTTATAAGAAAAAGCGGCAAAACCGTGTTTATTGTAATGGGCGGAGTTAACGAACTTATACCCTCATCTTCCGGCTATTTTAAAGAACCTGAATTAATGTGGCTTGACAAAAACCTAAAAAGATATAATAATAAGAATGTTGTAATAATTCAACACTATCCTTTAGTTGAACCTCGCGTGCATAAAACCCACAGAACTTATGAGAGCGAAAATTATTTAAAACTTTTAAGCAGACATAAAAATGTTATAGCAATAATTTCAGGGCACTATCATACCGATAATGAAATTAAGCAGGATAACATTTTGCACATAAGCCTTCCGGCTTTAATGGAAGAGGGCGAATATAAAGAAATCGAAGTAGAGTATTATTCAAATAACAAAGACGATTACATTATTAAAACAAAAGTACAAGATGTACAGTAGATAATAATTTGGGGGTTAACATGGAAAAATTTTCGGAAAAAGTAAAAAATTTTGTGGCAAAACATCAAAGCCTGCTTGGCTTTTTGACACTTTTAGTGTTTTGCTACGTTATGCTTTTTATGAGGTTAGGATTTTATCCTTTAATTGACGTTGATGAAACACGTTATGTGGGGATATCGCTTCAACTTTTAAATGGCGGAGATTGGATAATACCGTTTTTGAACGGCACGCCTTTCTTAGAAAAGCCGCCTTTGTATTTTTGGCTTAATGCGCTTTTCTTTAATTTCTTTGGCGAAATAAGTCCTTTCAGTGCACGTTTTGGAACTGCACTGCTTGCTTTTATTTCGGTTATTGCAACATACTTTTTTGCAAAAAAAGCATTGGGCTACACTTACGCTTTAATTGCTTCTCTTATTCTTTTGGGCAACGTTTGGTTTTTAATCTTTGCACACGTTGCAATTTTGGATATGGGTTTTATGACATTTACAATGTGCGCTATTTATTGCGCAGCGCTTACCATGTTTTTGGAAGAAGAAAAATATAGAAAATATTGCTGGTGGGGCAGCTGGCTTTTTATGGGGCTGGGCGTTTTGATGAAAGGCTTAATAGGCCTTATTATTCCTGCTTTGGTTATATTTTTCTTATTTCTTGCAACCAAAAGGCTCAAAGAAATTTTTAAACCGCTGCATTTAATTCCGGGTTTAATTATATTCATTATTTCTATATTGCCCTGGCATTACACTATATTCAAAATTTTCGGCCAAGAATGGATTAACGAATATTTTCTAAAACACCATTTTGCAAGGTTTTTAGATTCTTCAATGGGCTTGGGGCGCAAAAAGCCGCTGCTGTTCTATATACCGGTTATTTTTATAGGCTTTTTGCCCTGGACTTTCAGTTTTATTTCAACACTAATAAGCGGCACCAAAGCCCTTATTAGAGATTTCAAAGCTACAAAATCAATAAGGACATTATTTGCAACAGATACAAACGACAGGAAAATACTGGTTTTTGCCTCAATTTATTTCTTGGTTGTTTTGCTGTTTTTCAGTATTTCAAGCACAAAACTTCCAAGCTATATCTTGACCCTTTTCCCTGCAATATCCTTGCTTACGGCTTATTATTGGTGGGGATATATTACAGGCGGAAAATTTGAGCGGGGCATTAAAACCGCAACAATTTTCACCTGCGTTATTTTCTTAATAGCCGGTATTTTGGGCTATATTGCCTTTACGTTCGCAATTCCCGGGGAATTTTCAAGAGAACTTCTTTTGGCGCAAAGTTTTTCAAGCCAGGCAATAGGCTGGATTACAATTATACCTTTAATTTCTCTGCTTTGCCTTATTACAAAAGACCGCTCTTTACTGTTTATATCGAACGTAATTTTTGTGCTGGGCGTAATTTTAATTTCCACAACGCATATTTTCAACTATATCGTACAGTTCGGCCAAAACGAACTTCAAGATTACGCTGTTGAAGCAAGAATGCTATACAATGCCCGTCTTGCAACATTTGACTTTTCAAGCAAATACAGTGTTATGAATGAGTTTGATGATCATGTTTATTACATTCAGCATGAAGATTGGAAAAAGCTTGATTCACTTGTTAAACAATCTAAAGAAGAAAACAGGCCGCTTTTTGTAATAGTTAAAAACAGCAACTATATATTCTATAAAGATCAATTCAAGGCTTTTAAAGTGGTAAAAACCGGTATCAAATATACACTTCTGGTTTTATTGCCTGATGAAAAAGCATACCCTTATTATCCTGCAGGATATTTGGAAATGTTTAAAGCACAAGAAGTTACATGCAAGACAGCATGCAGAAAAAAATGTATGCGTCAGTATAAAAAACGTAAAATAAAATTCCCGATATCTTGCCTGAAAGCTTGTGAAACAGAATGTCTTGAAGAAGAACCTTCTGAAACAAACACTGAAGAAATAGAGTTTGAAAACGAAATACCTGAAGACTTGGGTTCAAAATAGGCCAATTCTTAAAATACATAAGTAAAACCGCGTTGTTTAATATGGCGCGGTTTTTAGTTTGAATAAAATAAATGTATCGTTTTTGCCAAAAGCTGTTTTTTATGTTAACATATTACCGTACTTATATATTGGAGAATTAAATCAAAATGAACAAAAAGTTATCTGCTTTTATTTTCGCTTCAACTTTTGTTTTAACTGTCGGTTTTATGAATCCTGCAAGCTGTGCTTCAACATCAATGGTGCCTGTTGCGCAGCAAACACAACAGCAGGTTATCGTTAAAGCAAATCCTATTGATGTTGTAAATCGTCCGTATTTTTATCTAAATAAAAAAATAAAAATGAACGTTGTTTTTGATAAATTTTCAACCTTAGGTTTGGATTATTCAAAAGTAAAACGTTCATCTGAAAATTATATAGGCTTTTCTGTTCAAAGAAATGATATTTCGGACCACAATGTTCCTTTGTCTGAAATGAAGCTCTTTTTAAAGCGTGATTACGCTGAACAGTTTGCAGAATTGGATTGCGGGGATAAACTGGAAATTACCGGAACAATTTTTTCCACTGCTTTAGGCGATCCCTGGGTTGATGTTGAACAAATTGTTGTAAAAGAGAAGGTGAAAAAAGAAGCACAATAGTTTATGAATAAAAATCATAAAAAATATTTGACGGTACACGGACATTTCTATCAGCCTCCCAGAGAAAATCCTTGGCTTGAAGAAATTGAATATCAGGAAAGCGCCAAACCGTATCACAATTGGA
>CAZYYK010000125.1:0-4226 GCA_964651135.1 uncultured Gammaproteobacteria bacterium
CTCCTTTTTAGCTATTTTATCAGATTTTTTAAATTTTGCAAACTAAAGCCTTGTGTTTTTTAGTTTTTTTCTGCGCTCTTTAAAATCGGGCATGTGCTTTTCCACCAGTGCCCAAAAGCGCGGGGAATGGTTTTTTTCAATTGTGTGGCATAATTCGTGCAAAATTACATAATCAATTAAATCGTTATCCAGTTTTATTAAATGCATATTCAGGTTGATGTTATTGGCGTGTGAACAGCTTCCCCAGCGGGTTCTTGCATTTCTTACGGCAAGGCGTTTGTAGCAAAAACCGTATTGTTGTGCAAGTTCGCCAAGCCTTTTTGGCAAAACTTTTTTTGCAATTTTGCGTGTCTGCTCTATATCAGGCGCTTTTATGCCCCACACTTTTTTGCGCCTTATTTTTACACGTTTCACATTTCCAAACAACAAATCAAACAGGTTCACTTTCGCCCCTTGTTATTTGTATGTGCCTTGAAGCGCCTTCACCCCTGCTTGTTGACTTTAAATTATGCGCGTCAATTAATTCATGCTGCAATTTTCTTATGTATTGAGGCTGTGCTTCAAGTTCTATTTTATCAGCCCCTTCAAAAATCTTTGCTATTGCGGCCTTTGCTTCATCCAAAGCCAGTTCGGCTTCATCCTTGTAATTGGAGCGGCTTTGGGTATATTGCGCTTCTTGCGTTAAATTAAGCGCATCTTTTAAGACCTTTTGAATTTGCGACATTGAATTTGTGCGCACAAAAAACACAGGCAGGCGGTATTCATTTGCAGTTGATAAAACCTTAGCGCCGCCTTTTGCAAAGTTTTTATGCGCAATTACAAAGTCTGCATCTTCCACATTACGTACAATTTCAGCGCTTATATCAAGACGCTCTATAATTTTATCCACAATTGAGCGCGAAACAGCATAAATATAAATTTTCTTGTGCTTTTTGACATCATCTATATATTTTTGGCGGTTAAAGCTGAAATTCATAGGGTTTAGTTCTTTGGGCAATTCTTTTGGCGTTTGTTCAACTTTGGGCTTGTCATAATCTTCATCAATTTGCCTTATTTCAGGCGTTATTGGCCAGCCTCTTAAAATGCAGTCCACGGCTTCGGCAGTATCTTTATAAACCGCTAAAGTGTTTCTGTCTATAATTTCTATTACTATTTCAAAAGTCGGCTGCTTTTCGCGCTCCAGCACCGTTTTTTGCGAACCCCTGTGCTTGGCTTCTTCATCTCCCAAAGTTACGGATTGCACACCGCCCACCAAATCTGACATTGTGGGGTTTTTAATCAAATTTTCAAGAGTGTTGCCGTGTGCCGTTGCAATTAACATAACCCCGCGCTCTGCAATTGTTCTTGCGGCTGCGGCTTCCTGGTCTGTTCCTATTTCATCCACAATAATAACTTCCGGAGTGTGGTTTTCAACAGCTTCAATCATTACATCTTTTTGGAATTCGGGCTGCGACACCTGCATTCTTCGGGCTTTGCCTATGGAAGGGTGTGCTATGTCGCCATCGCCCGCAATTTCGTTTGAAGTATCCACAACAACAACGCGTTTGCCTAATTCGTCCGCCATAAGGCGTGCAATTTCACGCAGTTTTGTGGTTTTGCCCACCCCGGGACGCCCCAAAAACAAAATGCTTTTGCCCTGTGTTACAAAATCTTTTATACAGGAAATTGTGCCCGTAACAACCCTGCCTATGCGGCATGTAAGCCCTATAATTTTTCCCTGGCGGTTTCTTATAGCGCTTATTCTGTGCAGTGTTCCTGTAACGCCAGAGCGGTTATCCGTTGTGAATTCGGGAATTTGCTGCACAATATGTTCAAGTTCGGAAGATGTTACGGTATCATTCCCCAGGTAAAAAATTTTCCCGTTTCCCAGGCGCACTTCAGGCAGCCTCCCTATATCCAAAACAATCTCAATGGCATCATCCAAAGAATGAGGAGTGATGTTGCGCTTAATCTTAGCGTTTAAAATATCAATTAATTTTTCAATATCATCCTGAAATTCAATTTCGCTCATGTGTGTCTTTCAAAGTCTGCCGCTATAATCCGCTTTTAATTGTTTACCTTCTCTAATTGTATCACATTTTCAAATAAACGGCAATATTATGCGTTCAGAAATCTCATATCTTGCTTTTCAATATAGCTCTATGTTAATTTTTATTAACTATTGCAAAAAAAAATAGCTTGTGTTATACTTCCATATACGTTGAATTGTAACTAAAAGGAGCAGTAATGAAATTAAGTCCTGTATTTTTATATCAAAAAGGCCTGTCAGACAAGGGCCAGAATGTTTATAAAACAGGTGCTTCAAAAAAAGATTACAATGTTAACAAATTAAATTACGGGAATCAAAACGATGCCTTTATGCGTTTAGCGCTTGCAAGCACAAGAGATATGAGGCTTGAAAGCGAACTAAAAGCGATGGATTTGATAGTATAATTTAAAGAGATAAATATGAAACTTTCTATTATTGGATTGGGATGCTGGGGGTTGGTTCTTACAAAGCTTTTGACCGATAATTTCGATGAAATTACAGGGTGGTCAAGGGAGCAGGATTTAACCGAAAATTTGAGGCTTTACAAAAAAACCTCAAAACCTTTTGATATTGAATTGGATGATAAGGTTCAAATTACAACGGATATGCAAGCGGCAATTAAAGATGCCGACATTATTTTGCTTGTGGTGTCAACTTCAGCCACAAGGGTGGTTTGCGAGCAGTTGAAAGCCGCAGGCATTTGCGACAGTCAAATTTTGGTCAATGCTTCAAAAGGCATTGAATTGCCCTCCTTAAAGCGTATGAGCGAAGTTATAAAAGATGTTTTGCCCAATCAAAAGCAGGCAGTTTTATCAGGCCCCACGCTTGCAAAAGAGGTTTTAGCGGGTTTGCCCACGGCAGCTTGTGTGGCTTCAGAGGATGAAGAAGTTTCAAGAACGGTTCAAAGAGCATGCAGCGTGCCCGGTAAATTCAGGCTTTACACCAATTCTGATGTTGCGGGCGTTGAATTGGGCGGAAGTTTAAAAAACGTTATAGCTATTGCAGCGGGTTTTGCCGACGAACTTAATTTTGGCGATAACGCAAGGGGTGCACTTTTAACACGTGGCATGGCGGAAATTGTTCGTGTAAGCGTTCTTTTGGGCGCATACCCTTCAACCCTGTGGGGGTTAGCCGGCATGGGAGATTTAATTGCCACCTGTTCAAGCCCCTTAAGCCGCAACCACACAGTTGGGGTTATGCTTGCACGCGGCAAGAAAATTGATGATATTTTAGCCGAACTGGGCTCTGTTGCGGAAGGCGTTAAAACATCCAAAGCCATTTGCGAACTTGCCAAAAAATTAAACATTGAAGCGCCTATATCAAACGCAATTTATCAAGCGGTTTACAGCAAAGATAATTCAAAAGATATCTTCTTAAGCCTTATGAACAGAGAACTTAAGGGCGAAGAAACCTTTGGTGTAGGGGCTTAAATATTACCACGGGTAATCATCTGAAATCTTCCAGCCGTCCAACAGAATAAGTCTTGCGCAATAATCACCACTTCCATTTCTGTTGCAACCCCAAGAACTATGATTTAGAGCATTATCTCTGCCGCACCCATCACAAAATGCAACAAGTTTACCTATTGAATTTCGAGAAAATGCGTTACTTTCTTGTGCCAGACTTATATAATACGCAAAACGAAAAATATCCTTACCAAAAGTATTTGGTTTTTTCTGTCCATTAATATCGATAAATATATAAGCAAGTTTATATAAGTTTTCACTTCCCGTGTCTGTTACCAAGGCAACAAGGGTTCCGTTATTTAAATAAAACCTTGCATATTCGGAACCCAAATAGCTGGAATATTGTTTGTTCAAGTGATTATAATTAAATTTGCAATCACCACTTGTATTGTTCTCACAGTTCTTTGAAACTTTTAAGTAAGGAATTATGTATTTATTTGCAAAATCAATACTACCTTGACCCATGCCACCTGCGTTGTACTTCTGTGCATCCCATTCGCTTATTGGTCCCTCTTCCGCTATTGCCAAATTAGTAGTATTCGCTAATGCTGCATAAGTTTTTTTAAGCTGGGTCACGGTTTGCTGTTTTTGGTAATTGCGAACAACCGTGGGGATTGTAAGAGCGGCAACAACCCCTATTATTGCAAGGGTTATAAGAACTTCGGCAAGCGTAAATCCGCTTTTTTTCATTTTTTACTCCCATAAGCTATCGTTATTTAATATTTTAACAT
>CAZYYK010000126.1:0-2322 GCA_964651135.1 uncultured Gammaproteobacteria bacterium
TATCGATTTTGCTTCTGTTGTCAGAAATTAAAAAAATCCTTGTCATATTAGATATTTTAACAAATTCCGCAGTTTTTGACCAAAATGTTAATTTTTGTTTATATAATCCACAAGCCCTTGGGGCGATTTTATGCCTTCATCTAAAATTAAATCGGCAGTGCATTTTTTGTTTTTCATCATCTCCATAGGTTTTTTAAGGAATTCTTTTTCACTTTCATCCGAAAGCCCCTCAAGCGCCAGTTCAAAAAGTTCAAGCGCAATATCAAAAGCGCTTTTGCCGTTAACATTGTAAGAAAGCCCGTGTTTTGCGCTTTTAAAGCCCAATTCCTGAATTTCAGATGCACCAAAGCGCAGCAAATCTAAAACCTTCATAACATTACTTTCTTTATGCAAAATACCCTTATAAAACGCGCAAATTGCAAGTGTTAAAGGCAAATTCTGGCTGTCATGGTTTCTTATTTCAAGACAATTTTTAAGCCTTACATCCGGAAAAACAAGGCTTGAGTGCAGAATATAATCGGTCAAATTCGGGTAATATCCTTCGTACCCATCCTGCATAAACTGTTCAAAATTTATTCTGCCCCCGATTACGATTTTTCGGTTGTCCCTTTCAATAAAAAGCATGGGAACTTTTAAAATATTATCCGTGTAATCTTCAAAATCAAGCCCGAAGCGGTTTTTCAAAAGATTTTGATAGAAAAACCCGCACCTGGCGTTATCTGTATATTTCCATGCAAGGGCGCGAAAGCTTTTATAGGGCGTAATTTTGCCGCCCCTTATGGGGGAATTTGCAAAAAAGCCGGTTAAAAAGGGTGACATCAAGGCGCATGCCCGCAATTTCAAAATGGCATCCGCACCGCTTTTGTAATCAAAATTAACCTGCACACCCGCGGTTTCTTTCATCATAACGGGTGCAAATTTAAGCGCATTTTTTCTAAAATAATCCGCCATAATCAAATAACGTTTTTTGGGCATCATTTCAATATTTTTATACCAGGACAGGGGCGCAATACCGTAAGGCAAAAAGGCAGTGTCATAAATTTTTGCTATATTATTTAAAAGCTTAAGATACTCTTCGACATCTTTTTTAATTTCATCAATGGTTGTTTTGGGTTCAAGCGATATTTCAAATTGAGAACCGGGCTCTAAGGAAATTGAAGTGCCGCCGCTCATGGCCCCCAGCGTTGTTTTTCCGTCCCTTATAATCCCCCAGCCTTTAATTGCAGCAAAATTTTCTATAATTTTTGCCAAATCCTTATAAGGCGCGCTTTTTAGAGTTTTAACATTAAGCGACAGTTGCTCGTATTCAAGCCCTACTTTAAAATCACACTCTTTTTTTATGTGGCTTTTGTAATATTCAATTATTTGTGCTTTTTCAAGCGTTTGGTGTTTTTTGGTAAGATTTAACATATAGACTTATATTACCACAAGCTTTAAAAAATAACATTTAATCTTTCGGGCAAACTTAACAACCAATAGAAAAATATTTTTGACATAACACATTCGGCTTTGGTATAATAAAGATATGGACTATGCAAATTACGTAAAAAGAGCCAAAAGCTTCCGCACAAAAAAAAGCCTCGGACAAAATTTTTTAATCGACTACAAAACAATTGAAACCATTTTAAGCTATGTAAACAAAAGCGACGATGTGCTTGAAATTGGCGCAGGCGTTGGCTTTGTAACGGAACAACTTGTCAAAAAAGCAAAAAGCGTTACTGCCATAGAAATTGATAAAAATGCAATTAAAATTCTTGAAAAAAATTGCAATGCAGCACTTGAAGCAAGCGGCAGCAAGTGCGATTTTAAAATTATAGAACAGAGCATTTTGGAAACAGATTTATGCGAACTTGCCAACGGGCGCAAATTCAAAATTGTTGCAAACATTCCATATTGCATAACAAGCCCCATTTTGGTTCATCTTTTGGGCGAAATTGATGATATTGCACATAAAAACCGCAGTGTTATTGATGAAATTATTTTAATGGTGCAGCTTGAAGTTGCAAAAAGGCTTGTTGCAGATGAAAAATCGGCTTCGGTAAAAGATTACGGGCTGTTGTCAATTTTGGCACAATTTTGGGCGGATGTTGAAATTATTGAGCATGTGCCAAGAAAATCTTTTTATCCTGCCCCTAAAGTTGATTCAGCCCTTTTGAGGCTTAAAATTAACACTGTGCCGCGCGTTGAAATTAACCCTTTTTTAAGACGCGTTATAAAGGCCGCATTTGCCACAAGGCGCAAAAATATAAAAAACTGTCTGCAAAATGCGGGGTTTTTAAATGTGGCGCAAGTGCTTGAAAAAACAGGTATTTTGCCGAATGT
>CAZYYK010000126.1:2332-4211 GCA_964651135.1 uncultured Gammaproteobacteria bacterium
AATAAAAATCAAAGCGCCTGCAAAAATTAACCTGTCACTGAAGGTTCTAAACAAGCGCCCTGACGGCTTTCATGAAATTGAAAGCGTTATGCAGGCAATAAATTTGTATGATTACATAACACTTTCACTACCCCGTACGCACAACAACATTATAATGGACGGAAACCACAAAATTTTTCATATTTACGGGCAAAACATTGCGTATAAGGCGGCGGAGATTTTCTTCAAAAAAATGGGGGTAAGGCAGGGCGTTAAGATTTATGCTGAAAAAAATATCCCGATAAGCGCGGGGCTTGCAGGCGGAAGTGCCGATGCCGCCGCGGTTTTATACGGGCTGAACAAACTTATGGAAGAGCCGTTCGGGCAAAGCGAACTTTTTAAAATGTGCGAACAGCTGGGTTCTGACTTAAATTTCTGCCTTAAGGGCGGAAGGTGCCTTGTGCGCGGGCGCGGCGAGATTTTAGAAAAACTGCCTTATGAACAAAGCCCCGTAAGCCTTGTTAAACCAAAAACCCTTGGTATAAGCGCAAAAGAGGCGTATGACGCATTTGACGATTTAAAAGAAAAAAGCACCTTTGAAAATGACCTTGAATTTGCGCTTTTGGGTAAATATGAGGTTTTGAAGCAGCTGCACAACCTTGGTTTTTCAATGTCGGGCAGCGGCAGCACCTTTTTTAAAAAAGCGGGTACGCTTGGCGCAAAGCTTGACGGGCGCAAATTTTGGATAAAAGAAGGGCTTAAAACAGTGTCGCATGGGGTTATAGAGGTTTAAATCATTTAACCGACTGGTAAAATTTATCAACCCCCAGCCCGAAAAGTGCAAAATCATATTTTACTGGGTCATTTGGGTCAAATTTGCGTAATTTTTCCGTAAGCTCCAAAACCGCTTTAAAATCATTTGAACTGCGCCCTAAAAGCCCGTATTGCCTTGAAATTCTTGCCACATGCACATCAAGCGGAATTAAAAGCTCCGAAGGCTTTATAAAATCCCAAACGCCCAAATCCACAGGGCCGCCCCGCACCATCCAACGCAAAAACATATTATACCTTTTTTGCGCCCCGCCTTTGGAAGGGTTTGAAAGCAGATGATAAAAACCCGCAGAACAAGGGGTTTTAAGTGTGTTATAGAAAAAATCACATACATTTTGGGTTTTACCTTCATAAAAAAGTTCCGCTAAAGAGCTGCCGCTGCCATAAAGCTTGCTCAAGCCCCCTAAAAAGCCTTTTAGGTCAATATCTTTGACAAAACGATAAACAAAACCGTCCAATAAATATTCTTTTTTCTTATATTCCAAAAGAAATTCGAGCGGGCTTTTTCCCATAAGTGCAAATAGGATTTTTAATTTTTTTATAAAAACCTCGCGCTTGCCGTAAGCAAATAAAGAGGCAATAAAGCCCGCTATCTCAATGTCTTCGCGCGTTTTACAGTTGTGCGCAAACTGCACGGGGTCATCTTTTATAAAATCTTCAACCTCATATTTTTTAACAAGTGCATCAAGCTTTTTTTTCATCTTATATTTTTAAAATATCCTTTCAAAATATCCCCGCACTCTTTTTCCAAAATTCCGCCGTAAATTTTTACGCTGGAATTCATAAGGGGCGCTAAATTAAGCTTTGTGCCTAAAGCGCCGTAGTTTAAATCGCTTGCGCCATAATAAACCGCGGGTATTCTGGCGTTTAAAATTGCCCAAGCGCACATAGGGCAAGGTTCAAGCGTTACAAATAAGGTGCAGTTTTCAAGCCGCCAATTGCCCATTTTTTGTGCAGCTTCTTTTATTGCCAAAATTTCCGCATGGGCTGTGGGGTCTTGTGTGAGTTCTTTTTTATTGCATGCCGTTGCTATAATATTCTTTTTATCGTCAAT
This sequence comes from uncultured Gammaproteobacteria bacterium, assembly GCA_964651135.1. Taxonomy (GTDB): domain Bacteria; phylum Cyanobacteriota; class Vampirovibrionia; order Gastranaerophilales; family Gastranaerophilaceae; genus CAYYBA01. The sequence goes on from CAZYYK010000126.1 coordinate 4,197, forward strand.
AATAACGCAGCCCAC
>CAZYYK010000127.1:0-513 GCA_964651135.1 uncultured Gammaproteobacteria bacterium
ATGAGGCAAGCTCAAAAGTGCGTCTGAACGTGTCCGCCCTTCCGCCGGAAGGTAAAGAGCTTGAAAAAGAATTAAAAGCAACAATTAAAGAAAAAGAAAATGCCATTCGCAATCAAGAGTTTGAAAAAGCTTCAGATTTAAGAGATGTTGAATCAAGCATTAAGGATAAAATAAGAGAAATTTCAGACAAATGGAGAGATTCGCAGGATGCAAATAAGCCTACCGTGGGCATTGAAGAGGTTGCAAGCGTTGTGTCAACCGTAACGGGCATTCCCGTTGCAAAAATTACGGAAGGCGAAAGCGAAAAGCTTCTTAAACTTGAAGAAACTTTGCATGAAAGGGTTATCGGGCAAAATGAAGCTATTGTTTCTGTTTCAAAGGCAATAAGGCGCGCGCGTGTGGGTTTAAAATCGCCAAATCGCCCTATCGGTAGCTTTATTTTCTGCGGACCTACCGGGGTGGGTAAAACCGAGCTTGCAAAAGCAATTGCAGAAACCATTTTTGGCAACGAAG
>CAZYYK010000127.1:523-4208 GCA_964651135.1 uncultured Gammaproteobacteria bacterium
TATGGAAAAACACACAACCTCTAAACTTATAGGTTCACCCCCGGGCTATGTGGGCTACGACGATGGCGGACATATGACCGAAATTATCCGTAAAAAACCTTATTCTGTTGTGCTTTTTGATGAAATTGAAAAAGCGCACCCGGATGTGTTTAATATAATGCTTCAAATTTTGGATGACGGCAGATTGACTGATTCTAAAGGCCGCCACGTGAACTTTAAAAATACAATTATTATTATGACTTCAAACGTTGGCGCAACAATGATTACAAACACTCAAAAATTGGGCTTTTCAACGGGTGACAACAAGGCAAAAGATAAATACGAAAAACTTAAAGACACTGTTATGGAAGAGTTGAAAAAGGCTTTCAGACCTGAATTTTTAAACAGAATTGATGATATTATCGTGTTTGCGCACCTGAACGAGCAGGAAATTCGCCAAATTGTAGATTTAATGTTGAGGGATTTGTTTAAACGTCTTGATGATAAGAAATTTGTTATTGAGGTTGGCGACGATGTTAAAGACTACCTTGCAAAAGAAGGGTATTCCGAAGCCTATGGCGCAAGGCCTTTGAGGCGCGCAATTCAAAAGAAAATTGAAGATGTTTTGGCAGAAGAAATTTTAACCGGCAATTACAAAGAAGGCGATACTCTTACAATGAGTATGGAAGAAGACAAGATTAAAATAGCCAAGAAGGGTTAATAATTTATTGCGTTTTCGCGAATAATTTTGCAAGTACACGCATGACCGCTGGAGTTTTTATTGCAAAGGTTCTCAATATCGCACCCTGCCGGTTCTATTCCTTTTTCTTTTAAGACAAAATCAAAAATATCGCGTCCTATTCGGTTTGGCGGTTTTGTGCCGTTAATATCCACTATAATATCTGTACAATAGTCAATCGAACCTCTGTTTATATTATTGTTTAAGTCGCAATCTGCGCTTATTACATCGTTAAACATCACCTGTGTGCCGTCTGCCAATATTATTTTATAATAATTTAGATTATTCCAATCACCCGATTGGTTATCATTAAGATGTTTTACCGGTGTTTGCTCAAAACATCCCGCCGTGGCGGCACATTCTTTAAGAATTTTTAACTTTGGTTTATAAAGCCTGTATATGTTTTGCTTCGATGTTGCCCAGCCTTTAACAGCCCCTTCTTCCGATATAATTAAGTTAGTTGTGTTTGCAAGAGTCGTATAGACTTTTTTGAGCCTTACCACAGTTTGAGTTTTTTGGTAATTTCTTACAACCACAGGGATTGTAAGTGCTGCAACAACACCAATTATTGCAAGTGTTATTAAAACTTCTGCAAGGGTGAACCCTTTTTGAAATTTCAGCATGTCCTTCCTCTCCTTTTGTTCTAATATTAGCACAAAAATTGAAAAAAGGGCGGGGCAAAATTTTACATTGATTGAAGATTAATTAAGTCAAGATTTTTTTTCAAGCGCAAAATCAACAGCACCCAATGCATGTAGTTCCATTGTATCCACAATCGGCACTGAAGCTGTTTTTATTATGTTGGGCAGCTCTGTGCAGCCTAAAATCACCGCCTCGGCGCCCTGTTCGGTTAAGCAATCTATTATTTTATTTAATTTTTTGCGTGAATCATCCAAAATTTTTCCCGCGCAAAGCTCATCAAAAATAACACCATGCACGCAACACTGCCCGTCTTCACCCGGGATAATTGATTCAATGCCGTAAGAGCGTAGCTTGTCACGGTAAAATTCCTGGCTCATAGTATATTTTGTTCCCAAAAGACCCACTTTTTTATACCCTCTGCGCAAAATTTCCCTGGATGTTGTATCCACTATGTGCAAAAGCGGTATATTAATTTTACTTTGAACGTACGGCGCGCATTTATGCATTGTGTTTGTGGCAATTAAAACCACATCTGCCCCGGCTTTCTCAAGCTTTTGCGCCGATGTTGTCAAAATATCGTTTAATTTATCCCACTCATCTGCCTTTTGAAGTGCTGCAATCTCGTCAAAATTGTAGCTTTCCATTAAAATTTCTGCACTGTATAAGCCGCCCAGGCGTTTTTGCACCTCTTTATTGATAATTTGATAATATACAATAGTTGATTCCCAGCTCATACCGCCTATAAGGCCGATTGTTTTCATAATTCTTCTCCTTGCAGTAATAATATTTTAGCAAAAACGTCTGTTATTTTCAATTATTTGATTTACCGCAAAGGCAAAACCATCGTCCCTAATGTCCGCTGTTACATAGCCGGCATTTTCTTTTAAGGTGTCCATGCCATTTCCCATTGCAATGCCAAGCCCACCGGCATTTTTAACCATACTAACCATATCTAAATCATTTCCGCTATCGCCTATGGCCGCCGTATTTTCAATTTTTGTATCTAACCAGCCTGCTATAGTTTTAATGGCATTGCCTTTTGAAGAAGTTTTGTTAAAAACTTCGCAATATTTTGTTGTTGCAAGAACAGAAGTGAGAGCGGTATTTTTTAAGTTTTTTACAACAGCGCTCCTAAGGGGTTCTAAATCTTCATATGTTTTCGAACCTTTTTTAAAGAATACAATTTTGGTGGGCCTGAACCCGTTATTTAAAAGCTCGTCAAATGAATCCACTGTTTTTGTAAAATCTCTTTTATTACCCGGAATATTTTCAGGTTTAGAGGTGGTATAAGGAATGCCGTCAAAATATACAAGAAGGTGCACATTGGGGTCTTGGTTTTTAAATTTTTCATAAAATTTTACAACTTTTCTGGTGTCTTCGGCAGACATTAAATCTTCATAGATTATGTTGTAATTTTTATCTACAATTTGTGTTCCCTGCTCAAGAATGTAATAGTGAGGCTTTGTGGGCAGTTCATCTTCTATGTGTTTTAACTCCGTAATGCAGCGTCCCGTTGCATAAATCAAAGGAATGCCTTCTTTTTTTAACTTCCCTATTGCCTCAAGTGCGCTTTCGGGAATAGTTCTCGTGTCAGACCTCCTTATGGTATCATCAATATCCGAGAAAAAAAGCTTGATTGGCTTGTAAAAAGTTTCGCCGAGTTTTTCCATAGGATACGGAGGAGAATCTTTTGGGCATGTTGGGCACACAAAGATATCATAATCCGGTGACTTGACTAAAGTGTTTGTTCCAAACGAAACTGTCGGATTATTCTCTTTAAAGGGGAACACCTTACTATGCACACTATTTATGGTAACTGGGCTTATCATTGCTTGTATAACACTCCAATAAAAATAAATTTGTTAGTTGTAGACACAAGATATTAACCGGGGTATGGCAATTATTTACTTCGGCTGTTTGTTCCGTACTTCACTTGTAGTAGTATAAAGTATTTTACTTTTGTTGTAAAGCTTTTAGTGGGTCAAGTTAAATTTTGTTAACAAATCGGACGGATTTTGCCGTAAAAACGGGTAAATTCGAGGGTTAAACTATTGTTAAAAAATGTTATGCAATTCATACATAAAACAAAATAGCAAGGGAGAGATTCGAACTCTCGGCCTCACGGACTCTGCCGAGCAAAACAATTAAGTATTGTTTTGTGAGAGGGTATTTGCCTTGCAAATACAACCCGTGAGCGGCACTCAATGTGCCGATTTCAAAACAAAATAGCAAGGGAGAGATTCGAACTCTCGGCCTCACGGGTATGAGCCGTGCGCTCTCACCAGCTGAGCTACCTTGCCATATTTGTTCACTTATTCTTGGGGC
>CAZYYK010000128.1:0-3959 GCA_964651135.1 uncultured Gammaproteobacteria bacterium
AAGCTGGCTTCTTTGGGTATTGAAATCCACGGGCAGATTGTTTTGTGCCCCTCTTACAATGACGGGGCCGAACTTAAAAGAACGCTTGATGATTTAAAAAAGTTTAAAAAGAACTTGAAATCTCTTGCAATTGTGCCTGTGGGGATTTCAAAATACCGAGAGGACAATTTAAAAAAAGTCGATAAAAAAATTGCCATGCAAACAATTGATATTATTGATAATTTTAACCGCGAGGTGAAAAAAAATATTGCAATGGCGTCAGATGAATTTTTTCTTCTTGCCAACGCACAAATTCCGCCCAAAAAATACTACGGCAAATTTGCCCAAATTGAAGACGGCGTTGGCGTTATGAGGCTTTTTTTGGATGATTTTGAAAAAAGCAAAAAAAGGCTCAAAAAAGAAATCAAAAACCCCAAAAAGCTTACTTTTGCAAGTGCCGCAAGCGCTTATCAGCTTTTAGATAAAATAAAAAATGAGGTTAAAATTAAAAACCTTGAAATTGAACTTGTTGAGGTTAAAAACAAATTTTTTGGCGAAAACATTAATGTGGCGGGGCTTTTGACAGGCCAAGACATTATAGCCGCGCTTGAAAATAAAGCTGTTGAAAACCTTGCAATCCCTTCTGTAATGCTAAGAGAAGGCACGGAAGAATTTTTAGACGGCAAAAGTGTTTCGGATATCAAAAAAGCAACGGGCGCGCATGTTTTTGTGATTCAAAACTGCTATAATTTTAAAGATATTTTAGATATCATAAATTCGCTTTAAAAATTAAACCCGATATTTCTTTATCAGCGTTTTTTTTCTACTCAAGACGCGAAAACTTGAAAAATAATTCAAAAGGTCTAAGCCTTCCCTATAAAGTTGCGGGTTCTTAAAGAATTTGATAAAATGTTTTTATATGGTTTCAAATGGAAGATGGAAAAAATGAAAAAAGTTAATTTAACGGGGGGTTCTGACAGCTTGGCTTTTACCCTTGCCGAAGTTCTTATCACACTTGCTATAATCGGCATTGTTGCAGCGCTTACAATTCCAACGGTCGTAACTAATTATCAAAAAACGCAGACGGCAACAAGGCTTAAAAAAGCTTATGCCGTTATTTCAAATGCCACAAATTTGGCAATTGCGCAAAAAGGCTCTGCGGAAGGCTGGACAGATTCAACAACGACTAACGGAATTGGTGTTGATGATATTTTTTCTTCTTACTTTAAAATATTAAAAGATTGCGGCATAAAAACAGGCGCAGAATGCTTTGCAAAAAATAAATGCTACACAAATTTGGCACGCCAGTGCGTTTGGGGAATAGTGGATAATTGGCCCAGTATATACAAATATATTTTAGCAGACGGTACATCCCTTGGAATACGGTGGAAAAAAGATGAAAACGGCAGTATTTTAATAGCATACTATATTGATGTGGACGGGCCAAACAAAGGCCCAAGCATTATGGGACGGGATTTATTCCATTTTCTTTATGATACGCAACATGCAAGGGTCTACCCGCAAAACATTAATTCACCAATCTATACGCTTACACAAGGCTGCGCAAATGACGGGCAATTATGTGCCGCTAAAATTATGGCAGACGGCTGGCAAATAAAGGACGATTACCCGTGGCACAATTAGTTTTTGTTACAATATTAAGAATATCTTAACAATTATGGCAATTTCCGGAACGTTTTGACTTTAATTGTTCAGAAAGGATAGTGTTATGGTTCAAAACGTGTCTGCCGGACAACCTCAACAAAAACCGCGAAGAGGCGGAACATTTTTAAACGCTTTGGGGCAAACTGCACTAACCGCAAGTGTCGGCGCCGCAGGCGGTGCGGGCGTTAGCGCATTGGCATCGGTTGTGATACCTCCCAAACCCGAAAAAATCTTTGCACAATATAAAGACGCTTTCCTTCAAGCCGCAGGTGATGAAAGCGGCGCAAATACTTTAAGAAATTTAGTTTCAAACTCGTCACCCGATACTTTTGAATACGCTAAAGAAATTTTTCCTAAAGTAAAAGCAAGCAACGGGGCGGAAATTATTTATTCTATGAGCGAGGATGCTGTTGCAAAGCTTGGGGAAGAACAGTTTAAGCAAATCGGCTTAAGCGGGGCTTCATATACAAGACAAGCTGCCATAGAAGAATTAGGAGGCAAGGTTGGGGTTGAAAAGAAAGCAGAACTTAAAGAAACTGTGGAAGCAATAGGCAAAAAAGCAAATGAAGCCTATGAAGGCTTTGTGGCAAAAGCACAAGAAACCTTTAAGGACTTATCTAAAGACAATGAATTATATAAACTTTCAAAAAAATCCGCTAAAAGCGCTACCAGAAAAGTTATGGTAGGAAAAGGTATCAGAATAGGCATTGTTGTGGCACTTTTAGGGTCAATAATTTTGAGTTTTGTTGCATCGAAAAAGGCGCAAAAACAGGCACAACAGGTGGCAGCAATGGAAGAGGCGGCAAAAAATCAAGCGCAAAGCGCGCAAGAGCAGCCTCAAATAACGCCCGAACAGGCACAAATTTTGGCTTACATGGCACAACAGCAAAATGCAGCTGCCCAAAGTGCTGCGCCAACACAAAATGCGGCTGCCGAAATTAACCCGCAAAACGCTATGTCGCAAATAAAACCGCTACAAGCACAGCAAATAGCACAAATGCAAATGCCGCAGGCGCAAATGCAAATGCCGCCGCAAATGCCGCCGCAAATTGAGCTGACCCAAACAGCACAAAATTCCGCTGCCCAATATTTTAAAACCCCCATGCAATCGCCCCTGGTATAATTTTTATGCTATAATTTTCCTATGTTTGATTCACTATCGGAAAAATTACAATCAATTATAAAAATAACATCGGGAAATGCCACCTTGACCCAGGAAAATATGGAAGAGGCGCTGCGCGAAATAAGGCGGGCACTTTTGGCGTCGGATGTTTCTTTAAATGTTGTAAAGGCTTTCATATCAAGCATTAAAGACAAAGCCCAGGGGCAAAACGTTTTAGCGCAAGTAAATCCGGCTCAGATGCTTACAAAAATTGTTAATGATGAGCTTACAGAGCTTTTGGGGCACGAACAAGCCCCCCTTAAACTTGACACAAACCCAAGTATAATAATGATGTTGGGGCTTCAGGGGTCGGGCAAAACCACATCAAGCGCAAAATTGGCGCTTAAATCTAAAAAAGAGGGCAAAAAGCCGCTTTTAGTTGCGTGTGACGTTTATCGCCCCGCTGCAATTAACCAGCTTATAACGCTTGCGCGCCAAATAGGCGTTGATTATTTCACAATTGAAAATTCCAAAGATGTTGTAAAAATTGCCCGTGACGCTGTTCAATATGCGCGCGAAAACAACCACACCGTTGTAATTTTGGATACCGCAGGGCGCCTGCAAATTGATACCGATATGATGGCGGAACTTTTATTGATTGACAAAAGCCTGCCCTTAAACGAAAAACTCCTTGTAATTGATTCAATGACAGGGCAAGAAGCCGTAAACGTTGCAAGAAACTTTGATGAGCAACTTTCAATTACAGGCACAATTTTAACCAAATTGGACGGCGACACGCGCGGCGGCTGCGCTTTATCTGTTGTATATTCCACCAAAAAGCCCATAAAACTTGTATCAACGGGCGAAAAAATTGAACCCCTTGAAGATTTCTATCCCGACAGAATGGCAGGGCGGATTTTGGGCATGGGCGATGTTGTTTCTTTGGTTGAAAAAGTGCAGAAAAACAAGCCAAAGAGCAAATGGAAAAAATGCTAAAAGCCCAATTCAGCTTTGAAGATTTTTTAAAAATGCAAAAACAGATAAAATCCCTCGGGTCTTTGGGTGGAATTTTAAAAATGCTTCCCATACCGGGCATCAAAAATGACGATATTGATTCGATTTCCCATGAAGGCGAAAAACAGTTCAAAAAAATTGAGGTTTTTATATCGTCAATGACACCCGAAGAGCGCAAAAACCCGAGCCTTCTAAACGC
>CAZYYK010000129.1:0-3895 GCA_964651135.1 uncultured Gammaproteobacteria bacterium
GCGATTTTACAATAAATTCAATATTTTTTGATATAAATGAGGCGGATTTTTTTGACCCCGTTAATGGCCTTGAGGCGCTTCAAAATAAAGTTATTGAAACATATTCCCTTAAAAATTTTGAAGATGACCCCTTGCGGCTTTTAAGGGTTTTTCGCTTTTTTTCTCAAACGGGGTTTGAAATTGCACCGAATATTTTCGAATTTACCAAAAAAAATGCCGCTCTTATAAACAATGTGTCAAAAGAGCGCATAAATTATGAAATTTTAAAGATTTTTGAGGGTGAAAATTTAATTGAAGCGCTTTTAAAAATGAAAGAAACAGGGCTTTTATTTGAAATTTTTCCGCCAATGTCAGATGTTATAAAAATCCCCGTGAATTCACATCACCACCTGGATTTGTTCAGCCATTCGCTTGAATGCATTAAAAATATCCGCATAAATAAGCCCCTGCTTAAGTTAAGTGCATTTTTGCACGATATAGGAAAGCCCGAAACCTGGACTATTGAAGAAGATACAGGCCGCCACCGTTTTATAGGTCATGATAAAAAAGGGGCAGAAATTGCAAAAAAACTGTTGACTAATTTAAAATTTTCAAATAAACAAATCTCATACGTTGCCAAAATGGTTGAAAACCACCTTTACCCTTCTGCCCTTATGCAAAGCGAAGATAAAAGCGAAAAGGCGCTGGCGCGCTTTGTGCGCAAATTAATGCCCGATGTTGAAGATATAATTGAACTTGCGCGTGCAGACAGGCTAAGCGCGCAGGGACAGGCAGTCACAGCCGCAATGACAGAAAAGAACCTTAAGGGGCTTGAGGAACTGCTTAAATTTTACCGCAAAATTGAACCCGCGCTTAAAAATTTGCCTAAACTGTTGGACGGCAAAGAAATTATGGCGCTCACAGGGCTAAAGCCGGGCAGGCAATTGGGCGAAGTTATTGAAAAGCTAAAAGAAGCCCAAATTTTGGGTACTGTAAAAAACCGCAAAGATGCACTTGATTTTGTAAAAAAATCTGTTTACCACGGATAATCGTCTTTAATCTGCCAGCCGCTTTTTTGAATGAGTGCACCGCAATAAACACCTCTGTTTGAAGGGCTACACCCGTTGCTGTCAGTATTTTTAAGTTCTTCCAAGCTCAATTCGGGTATATCATCAGCACCTCTAAGCTGTATTCCGATTTTTGAGATTGATGATTTATAGAAATTTATTCTTAAATAGAAAATGTCCCTGCCCATAAGATTCTTGCCTTTTTTGGGTCCGTCAATATCTATATATATTGGTGCATTTTCTCCTGAAGCAGCAACCCAGGTTAAAATAGAATAGCCATTTACAGCAATTGCCGATATAGTTTTTGTTGTATTGTTGGTATTAGTATCTGCCACCCCGTTAAGATATCGTGACTGCGCCCAGCACTCATCAGAGGTTGGAATACAGGTTTTTGTGAGCTTTAAATAAGGGAAAAAGTATGTGTTTGTAAAAAGCTTGGTTTTATCTAATTGATTTTCTTGGGCAAATTCCCAGGTATCCATAAAGCCATGCTCCGCCTGTGCAAGTTCTACTGCCTGGTGCATTTCAGCATATGCTTTCTTGAGTTTCACAACCGTCTGCTGTTTCTGATAATTGCGCACAACGGTGGGGATTGTGAGTGCTGCAACAACGCCAATTATTGCTAATGTGATTAAAACTTCCGCCAACGTAAAGCCAAATAAACTCCTTTTCATAGCTTGCTTTTTGCCTTTCTATTTTATATTTTTCTTAATATACTTGAAAAAGTATGTGTATATGCATGTATAGTAGCATATTTATTGAAAAAATACAATATAAAAATATAAAACTTTACATGCTATTAGCTTGTAGCTATAAAGAACTAAAATTGCCATAATTAAGTTATGGAACAAGATATTTACGGCTTAATAGGCAAGAAAATTAAATATATTAGGGTCCTTCGCAAAATGTCACAAGAAAAACTCGCGGAATTGGCGGATTTAAGTACAAATTATATAGGACAAATTGAAAGAGCAGAGCGCAAAGCCACTATTGATGTTTTATATAGAATTTCAAAAGCTTTGAAAATAGAACTTTACGCCTTTTTTAGCAATATAAAGCTTAAATAGTATCCGTCAATTCCTGCCTTATTTGCTCAACATCAACGTATTTAACCGGGGATGTTTCATCTTTTTGCAAATAAACCGCCTTAATGCCAGCTTGCACAATAAACCTTTTGCACAAAATGCAAATCATTTCATGGCCGTAAATGTACATGGTGGCACCCTGGCATCTGTCTTGCCCTGCTTGAATTATGGCGTTTTGCTCTGCATGAATGCTGCGGCAGGTTTCATAGCGCGTTCCTGAGGGGATTTTATTTTCAATACGGTAGCAAACGCCGCGCTCGGCGCAGGAAATTACCTTGGAAGGCGTTCCGTTATAGCCTGTGGCTTTGATTTTTTTATCTTCCCCCACAATTACGGCTCCCACGTGCGAACGCAGGCAATTAGAGCGCGAGGCGCAGGTTTTGGCGATTTCTAAAAAATATTCATTCCAGGGTTTTATCATTTTCATCTCCTTATTAAAAATATTATACAACAATTAATTAATCGTGCGCAAAAAACTACCCCGATTTCAACACATCGAAGAAATCTTTTTTATTAACTTCCCTTTTTAAAAGGGGAAAATCGTTAATATTTTTGGTTTTTACAAATTCAAAGGCGCATTCGCGCGCAGATTCAAGGATTTCAATGTCATTTACAATATCGGCAAGCCCAAGTTCCTGAATACCGCTTTGCCGCGTGCCCAAAAATTCGCCCGGGCCGCGAAGTTCCAAATCTTTTTCGGCAATAATAAAGCCGTCATTGGTTTGGGTCATAATCCCAAGGCGCTGGCGCACAAGGGCGGAAGATGAGGTGGACACCAAAATGCAGTGCGATTGCACATTGCTTCTGCCCACGCGCCCTCTTAACTGGTGCAGCTGCGAAAGCCCAAAGCGTTCGGCATTTTCAATTATCATAACGGTTGCATTGGGCACATCAACCCCCACTTCCACAACCGTTGTTGACACCAAAATATCGTATTTTTTGTTCTTAAAATCCGCCATAACTTCATCTTTGCGCTTGTTGTCAAGCTTCCCGTGCAAAAGCCCAAGTTTATAGCCTTCAAAAATGCCTTCAGAAAGTTTTTTGTGCTCCTGCGTTGCATTTTTAGCCGATATTGTTTCACTCTCATCAATCAAAGGATAAACAATATACGCCTGCCGCCCCAGGGCAACTTCTTTTTTAATTAAATCGTAAGCACTTTTGCGCCCTGAAGCTGTAATAAGGCTTGTTTTTACCGGCATGCGGCCTTTGGGCATTTCATCAATTATTGTTAAATCTAAATCCCCGTGCACCGTAAGCGCTAATGTTCTTGGAATTGGGGTGGCTGTCATTGTAAGCATTTGGGCATAATCGCCTTTAGAATGCAGTTTTGCCCTTTGTTTTACCCCAAAACGGTGCTGCTCATCAATTACAACGGCACCAAGGTTGTTAAATTCAACCCCGTCTTGAATTAGCGCATGCGTTCCAATTGCAATATGCATTTGGGCATTTTTTAAAGACGTTAGCATTTCACGCCTTGTTTTTACAGTGTGTTTACCCAAAAACAAGCCTACGCTTAAATTTAGGGGGGTAAGCCATTGAATAAAATTTCTGTAATGCTGGGTTGCAAGAATTTCGGTTGGCGCCATAAGCGCCCCTTGATAACCGTTTTCAATGGCGCATAAAAGGCAAATGCAAGCCACAACCGTTTTCCCGCTGCCCACATCCCCTTGAAGCAGCCTTTGCATTGGTTCGATTGAATTTAAATCGTGCAAAATTTCATCCACCGCACGTTTTTGCGCCCCCGTAAGTTCAAAAGGCAGGTTT
>CAZYYK010000130.1:0-3860 GCA_964651135.1 uncultured Gammaproteobacteria bacterium
AAATCCTAAAGCTCCAAAGGTCAGAACTTTTTATGAGATTCCTGTTTATTTTTATTTTTATGATGACAAACTTTTTGTGACAGGAAGCGAACTTAAAGCAAAAGATTTGAAAGAGCACACAAGAGCGGAAAAATTAAAAATAAAAGTTTTATACTCCCGCCTTCGCCGCAGCATAAATCACTCAAACATGAAAAAACTCCTGCCCTACCACGTTGCAGAACATATTTGGAAGTATGGAAAAGATTTTGAACAGTTAAGAAATGAGATTTATTCCTTTCTTAATTTATAATTTTTTGTTCAAATAGTTGACTGAAAGAGCACTTTTTGCGAGCTAAATTTTCCTATTTTTCGCTTTGGAAAATATTATTTTTGGAACGATTGCGACTGTGTTTGAACTTCCAACTAACTTCCGAGTTACTTCCGACCGATTCAACCTGCATGAAAATTACCGGTTTTTGCCCAGTGCCTCAAATATATACTGGTTCAAGGCTTCAGGCTAGTTATAGAGAATGTTTATGGAAAAAACATGCACTTTTCTGGTAAATAACCGGTAATTCCGGTAAATACAGTCAATTCGCCAAAATCAGCCTCAATCTAGCATGAACATTAAAACACAGGCAGTCGGAAAAGACTTCAAATGTCCGGAATAAACCCCAGCAATAAAAAAGACCTCGTTGTGAGGTCTTTTAAAATGGTGCCGCGTCTCGGAATCGAACCAAGGACACAGGGATTTTCAGTCCCTTGCTCTACCAACTGAGCTAACGCGGCAAACTTATATTCAACTATCATTGCAGTTGGCAGAGCAAGCTCTACTTTTCTAACTGCGTTCCGTTCCACTCCACTTGGGAGCTAACGTATGCAAACTATATTCAATTGTCATCGCATCCGCAAGGGCAAGCCCGCCGTTGCATGTGTTATTTATCATATCCCATAAAGGATTTAAGTCAACATTTTAGTTACTTTTCTTAAACTGCATTTCATAAAGGTGCTTGTACTGCCCGCCTTTTACCTCCAAAAGTTCTTCGTGCGTGCCAACTTCCACAATTTCACCTTCATTTATAACAACAATTTTATCCGCATTTTTAACCGTGGACAACCTGTGTGCAATTACAAAAACAGTCTTATCCTTCATCAAATTTTCAAGCGCTCTTTGCACAATTTCTTCAGATTTATTATCCAGCGCCGATGTTGCCTCATCCAATATAATAATAGGCGCATTTTTAATCATCGCACGCGCAATTGCAACCCTCTGCCTTTGCCCGCCGGACAGCGTCGTGCCCCGTTCGCCTATAACAGTGTCAATTCCGCATTCTAACGTATCTAAAAATTCTTCAATATGCGCGCCGCACACTGCTTTTTGAATTTCTTCCTCTGTGGCGTCAAATTTACCCATTAAAATATTATCTTTTATTGTGCCTGAAAACAAGAAATTATCCTGAAAAACTTCAGACACATTTTGCCTTAAAGAATTAAGCGTAAAGCTGCGAATGTCCGTGTTGTCTATTTTAATTGAGCCCGATGTTACATCATAAAAGCGCGGAATTAAATTTACGACAGTGCTTTTGCCCCCGCCAGAATTGCCCACAAGGGCTATGGTTTCACCTTTTTTTACGTCTAAATTTATGTTGCGCAAAACAGGTCTGTCTTTTTCGTATTCAAAATAAACATTTTCGAATTTAACACTTTCATCTACACCTTCAAGCACTTTGGCGTCTTTTTTATTCTGAATTTCGGGAACTAAATCAAAAAGTTCAAAAACCCTGCTCATTGCAACAAATATGCCCTGAAGCCCTGTAAGCGTGTTGCCCAGTTCTTTTACGGGTTTGTACAAAAGCAAAAGCGAAGTTATAAAGCTTGCAAGCCCGCCTGTGGTCATTTCACCCGATATCAAAAGCTTGTTTCCGTAAACCATAACAATTGCAACCCCCACACTTGCAATTAAATACATTAAAGGCGACATCCAGCCCACACGTTTGGTTAAAGACATGCTTAAATTAAAACTTTGCCTTATTTGATTTTGAAACCTGTTGTTGAGCTTTTCTTGAAGCGAATAACCCGTCATAATTTTGTTGCCGTGATACGTTTCGTTGAAATTTGTGTTAATGCCGCCCCCCAAAACCGCAGAATCGTTTGAAACCTGCTTAATTTTTTTGCGAATAAGCGCCACCGGCAAAAACGCGCAGCATAAAACCACAACCGCCACAAACGCAAGTTTCCAGCCGTTATATAAAAGTACCGCAATTAGCCCCAGTGAGCTTACGGCACAGGTTATTATTGTTTTAATAGAATCAATAAAATTTCTTGAAGCAGTGTCAGGGTCGCCCAAAAAACGCATTAAAACAATGCCCGATGTGTTTTCATCAAAAAATTTTGAATCAAGAGTGGTCAATTTTTTAAATAAATCAATTTTAACCGAATTTGAAATTGTAAAACTGACCCAATCAACCAAATAATTATTTGCATACTTTAAAAACCCCTGCACAAGGGCAAAAACAATTATAAGCCAGGGAATTGCGGTGGCAAGCATATCGCGCGTGAGGGTAAAAGTTTTAAAAACGTAAGGGTTGCCGTTTACAACAACATCAATGTAAGGTTTAAGCGCAAACGCGGTAACGCCGTCCAAAAGCCCCAGAGGAACGGACAAAATTACGCCCAAAACCACTCTGAACATAACAGGTTTTATGTAAGGGTAAATTTTCTTTGTTAAATATACGTAATCAAACGCTTTTTTGGTCTGCGTGCCTTCAAGTTTCATAAATCCTCTATTTCTTTTTAGCTTTTTTTATTATCCCACAGAAATCTAATAAATCAAAACTAAAACATTTGGATAACTTCTTTTACCTTTTCTAAAACCTTCTGCGCCTCAATTGCGGCATTTTTTGAACCTTCTTTTATAATATCTTCAACAATCCCTTGTTTTTCAATGTTTATACGTTTTTCTCTTATGGGCGCAAAGTATTCATTAATTTTTTGGGCTAAGCGCTTTTTGCAATCAGCACAGCCAATTTTGCCGCCTTCACATTCGCGCCTAATTTCTTCCTGCTCTTCTTTTGAGCCGAATATTTTCCAATAATCAAAAATAACTTCGCACTCATCCGGATGTCCAGGGTCGTCACGGCGTATGCGCGAGCGGTCTGTTATTGCGGTCATTATTTTTTTGGTTGTAACATCTTCGGTGTCTGAAATTTTTATGTCGTTATTAAAGCTTTTGCCCATTTTTTGCCCGTCAATACCTTTTACAAGCGGTGTATCGGTTAATTTTGCGGCAGGTTCGTTAAAATAATCTGTTTTATAAGTGTTATTAAAGCGCCTTATAATATCCCTTGAAATTTCAAGGTGTGCCACCTGATCAATGCCCACGGGAACAAGGTGGGAATTAAAGGTCATAATATCTGCCGTCATCAAAACCGGATAGCCCAAAAGCCCGTAAGAAATTTGTGAAGCTTCTTTTGTGTCTTGTTCTTTTAAGCGCAAAATTTTTGCCATATCTTTTAAGGTGGGATCGCGCTCAACCCAGTTTTGCGGGGTTATCATGCTTAAATACATGTGTAATTGTGCAGTTTGCGGCAGAAGCGATTGCAGATAAACCGTGCTTTTATCAGGGTCAATGCCTGATGATAGCCAATCAAGCGCCACATCTATAATGTTTTGTCTTAAATCTTGTGTTTGGTTATATTTTGTAGTAAGCGCATGCCAGTCGCAAATGCCGTAGTGGCAGGTGTATTCATCTTGCAGCGCAACCCAGTTTCTTAAAACACCGAAGTAATGCCCCAAGTGCAGTTTGCCCGTGGGGCGCATGCCTGACATAATTACTTTTTTATTTGTCATTCTTTTTTTCCTTTTTAATTTTTTCCAATATC
>CAZYYK010000131.1:0-3771 GCA_964651135.1 uncultured Gammaproteobacteria bacterium
TTGTGCGCAACTACCAAAAAACCCAAACTGTAACGCAGCTTAAAAAAGTATACTCCGCACTTGCAAACACCACAAACCTTGCAATAGCCGATTACGGGCCTGTTACAGGCTGGAAAGTTTATCCTTACGGTGCCGTTGTTCCCGAAACCTCTGTTAAGAGCTCTGAACATTTTGCAAAAACTTATTTAATGCCTTACTTAAAAGTGTCAAAAGATTGCGGATTTTCAACCGCAGAAATTTGTTCCTTCAAAACAAAATCTTTAAACGGAAACAACGTATCGTATTTTAACAATAATGATTACTATAAATTTGTTTTAAATGACGGAACCTATATTGCAGCTGCCTCAACAGTTTCACCGCCGTATATTTCAGCAAACGTCATTGTTGATATAAACGGCCCCAAAAAACCTAATGTTATAGGTAAAGATGTGTTTCGCTTTGCTTATACAATAGAAGGATATGACCATAACGGACAATTTAGGGCGTCTGCAATGCAATTTGATTTGCCTTCCTTATATTCCCATGCCGCGGAAGGCTGCAACAAAAGCGCTTCGGGTATTTATTGCGCTTCGGTAATTATGAAAAGCGGCTGGCAAATATCGGACGATTACCCATGGTAAAATTTATGCTATAATACCCCCATGGCAAAAAAAATCATTGTAATTTCAGGCAAACAATATTCGGGCAAAGACACGGTTGCAAAAATTTTGCTCTCCCATCTGCCCTCTTTCACGCGCATAGGCATAGGGGATGCCATTAAACTTGAATACGGAAGAGCGCACAATTTAACGTTTGATGAAATTGAAAAGGAAAAACACCTTCACCGCGCGGGTTTAATTGAACTTGGCAATTGGGGACGCGCCAAAGACCCTGATTATTGGCTTAAAAAACTTATTGAATTTGAAGGGGATATTATTGTGCCCGATATAAGGGTGGAACATGAGGCAAACCTTTTTAAAGCGCATGGGGCTTACCTTTTGCGCGTTGATGCCACATACGATGCGCGTTTGTTGCGCGGCACAATTACAAATGCCAACGATAACACGGAAATTGCCCTTGATAACTACAAGTGCTGGAATTACACAATTGATAACAGCAAAGACTACGCAGCACTTGAAATTGCCGCAAAACCTTTAATTCAAGATATAAGGCACTATTTTAACCTACGCCCATGACCAAACTTGAAACTGGTCAATAATGCCTTGCGCCTCTTTTTGTATTTGCTCAAGTTCATTTTGAACGCTGTTTTCATACAAATTTTTCAAAATTGCTTCAGGCGGCATTTGCCCAAGTTCAATCATAAGGTTTTCTTGTCCGAAAATGTCTTTTTCGTGCATATTATGCTCCTATCATCCTATATAAACTTTTACGGATGAAAAGGTGCATACCTTTAGAAAATGTGACAAAAGTTTACAATCGCACAAGCTTTTCCAGAAATTTTATGTCATTTTCTTCGGCCCAAACTTGTGTTACATCCTGAAAATATTCGCTCATAGTTTCTTTTTTGCAAATCACAAAACGCACGTCGCATAAATTTATTTTTTCATGCCGCTCAATATAAAATTCCCTTCCTCCGCAGTTCGGGCAAAAATTGGTTGCAGGCGCTATTATGCCGTTTTTTATTTTTGCTTCGCGCTTGATTTCACAGTGTTTGCAGCGCACAATATAAAAATATTTTTTCAAATATTCTCCGCAATCCGGGCAATAGCCTTCATTTGCATCAATCAGAGCACTTGTGTGCAGACATTTATTTTTAAAAATATATTCAATAAAATCAAACATATTCTTATTTATAATGTTTTTTAATAAAAAGTCACACTTTCTTGACTTCGATTTTTGCTTAAAATATAATCATGATTATGAAGACTAAGATATTTAAAAATTTAAGGAATAAAAGTTAAGAAAGGCTATTTGCCTTTCTTTTTTTATGAGGGTAAAAATTGAAAAAAATACTTGAAGGTGAAGTTACAAATATACAGCAAGAGTGTAAAAACGTTTACAGGCTTGAATTTAAGTCTGCATTGGAAAAAATTTTGCCGGGCCAATTTTTGACAATCCTATGCCCGCCAAGAACCTTAAGGCGCCCCCTTGCGGTTGTGGATTTTAAAAACGGCGTTTTGACCGTTCTTTTAAAAATAAGAGGCGAGGGCACAAAATATTTAAAAAATCTTAAAATTGGCGACAAAATAAGCTTTAATGCGCCCTTGGGGCAGCCTTTTTTTATGAGTGACAAAAAAGCGCTTTTAATAGGCGCGGGAATTGGTTTAGCGCCATTATTTTACCTGAATGACGAATTAAAAAAGAAAGGGGCAAACACGCGGCTGGTAAGCGGGTTTAACGCCGATGATGAAGTTATAGGCGGCTGTGACCAGATAAAAGTGGGTGGTACAATTTTGGAGGATATCCCTAAAATTATTGAAGAATTTCAGCCCGAGGTTATTTATTGCTGTGCGCCTTATATAGTTCTGAAACTTGTGGCGCAGATGGGCGAAAAATATGGCATTTTAACCTATGTTGCGCTAGAGCGCGTTATGGCATGCGGAATTGGGGTTTGCCGAAGCTGCGTTATTAAAGTAAAAAAAGACGGCAAAATTGAAAACCGCTCAATTTGCCAGGACGGCCCCGTATTTTTGGGAAGCGAGGTTGTGTGGGAGTAGATTTATCGGTTAATTTTAATAAATTTTCAATGAAAAATCCCATAATGGCGGCGTCCGGCACTTATGGTTACAGCATTGAATTTGACGCCTTTTGCGATGTTCAAAAGCTTGGCGCTATTGTTACCAAAGGAATTACGCTTGAACCAAGGGCAGGAAACGAAGGCGAACGCCTGATTGAAGTTGAAGGGGGCTTAATTAACCGCATAGGGCTTGAAAATGTAGGCATTGAAAATTTTATCAAGCAAAAAAAGCGCGTTTTAGAAATTAATGAAATAAATTATGTTGTAAACATTGCGGGAAACACGTTGGATGACTATTTTAAGCTGGCGCAAATCTGCGAAGAAAATGGCATAAAAGCAATAGAATTAAATGTTTCATGCCCGAATGTGGAGTTTGGCTGCATTGAATTTGGCACAGACCCAAAAATCCTGCAAGAACTGGTTGAAGGTATTCGTGCACGCTACATGGGCTTTTTAGCCGTTAAATTAACGCCCAACACATCAGATATTGAAGCTTTGGCGCTTGCAGTTCAAAATGCCGGTGCAGATTGCATTTGCGCCATTAACACCCTTAAGGGGCTTGGGCTTGAAATTAAATTTATAAACGGCAAATTCTGGAAAAATGAAGTGTCCGGCGGTTTAAGCGGCAAGTGCATCAAGCCTGTTGCGCTTTCAATGGTAAAAAGAATTAAATCCGCGGTGCAAATTCCCGTTATTGCTTTGGGCGGAATTTCAAAGCTGGATGACGTTTTGGAATTTATGGCGCTGGGGGCAGAGGCTGTTCAAATCGGCACAGAAAACTTTACAACGCCCGATATTTGCGAAAAATTGATAAAAGACCTTGAAGATTTTATGCTGCAAGGCGGTTTTGAGACATTAGACGATTTAAAAAGGGAATTAAGAAAATGAAAGAAGATGAAATTGTAGAACTTTTAAAAAACAGCGGCGGGCTTTTAAGCGGGCATTTTTGCCTGACATCAGGGCTTCACAGCGACACGTATTTTCAATGCGCCAAACTTTACCAATACCCAAAATTGGTTGAAGAACTTGCGCAGGAGCTGGCAAAAAGGCTTAGGGCAATTGAATTTGACACAGTGGTATCTCCTGCAATAGGG
>CAZYYK010000132.1:0-3742 GCA_964651135.1 uncultured Gammaproteobacteria bacterium
TTGATAATTTTTCACAACCGTGGGGATTGTAAGTGCGGCAACAACGCCGATAATTGCCAGTGTAATTAAAACTTCTGCAAGCGTAAAACCCCTATTTTTGTTGTTTTTCATTACAAAATTCCTAACACTCATGTAAATATAATAACATAAGTGTTTGAAACCTGCAATATAGTTAAAATATTGCGTTAGTGTTGTGCTATAGAACAATTGAAAGGCTTTGTTGGGCGCTGAATTGCAACACACAAGAACTTTTGGAATACACCCCCGATGAAAATTGCTTTTGATATACCCCCTTGGTCTGATTTAATGAACACTTTTTCTGTTATAATGTTTGTATGGAAAATTTGATTGAAGTTAAAAGCTTAACCAAAACATATTCTGTTCCCGCCTCTTTTTTGGGCGCTGCGCGCTCTACTTTAGCTTTAAAGGACATCAACCTTGAAATTAAAAAGGGTGAAATTTTAGCGCTTGTGGGCGAAAGCGGCAGCGGCAAAAGCACTTTGGGCAACTGCATTTTAAAATTAATTGAACCTGATTGCGGCGAAATTTTGTTTGAAGGCGAAGATATTTTAAAATTTGACAAGAAAAAAACGCGCGATTTTCGAAAATGTGCCCAGTTGATTTTCCAAAATCCCTATTCAAGCCTTAACCCCAAAATGAAAGTTTTTGAAATTTTATCAGAGCCGCTTCTTGTGCATAAAATCTGCCCCAAAAAAGAATTCAGGGCGCGCGTTATAGAAATGCTTAAAACCGTGGGGCTTGATGAGGGAGATTTGAAGCGCTATCCGCACGAATTTTCAGGCGGGCAGCGCCAGAGAATTGCAATTGCACGCGCTTTAATTTTGCGCCCTGTTTTTATTGTGGCGGATGAACCCATAAGTGCGCTTGATGTCAGCATTCAGGCACAAATTTTAAATCTGCTTAAAAGCTTAAAAGATGAGCTGAACCTGACCTATTTATTTATTTCGCACGACTTGAATGTTGTAAGATACCTGTGCGATAGGGTTGCAATTTTATTTAAGGGTGAAATTGTGGAGATGGGCGATATTGAAGAGGTTTTTAACAACCCCAAACACCCCTATACAAAAGCGCTTTTATGTGCAATACCCGTTATTTAACCGTCATTATGGGCGGGGCAGCTAAATTACTTATTTTTATAAATTCAAAGCCCAAATCTTCAATTTTTGTCTTTAGATTCATATCGCATGCGGCTAAAAACTGTTTGTAGCGTGCTTTATTTGAAGGGTCGCAATCCGGATGAATTAAAATTTCTAAAATCCCCGTGCGGTTCTTTAACCTCTCAACCCCCTTTAAAATTGCATTTTGTTCCATTTCACCGGTGAACCCGACGCCTATTAAATAATCATTTGTTAGAATTTCTTTATGAGTGCGGTTTTTAAGAGTGAAAAAATTCAAAACTGCTATTTTTAAAAGGTTTATAAGCTTTGGTGCGCGCCCTGCATAATAGGGAATTTCCATCTGCGCTCTAACGTATGGGATATTATATTCTTTTGCAAGTTTTACGCACAGTTTAAAAATGTTCGGAATGCCATGCGTGTGGATATGCGAATTTATGTGGGTTATGCGCCCGCAATCTTTTAAAACTTTTTCAATTTGAGCGCGTGTTTCAATTTCAACCTGTGCCATAAAATTGCGCGAATGAGAATTTAGAAATAAATTTATAAACCCATGGCAAAAATTACCGTTTTTATCAGTCAAAAGCGGGCATGGGGTTAAGCTTTTGCCTTCAATTATATTAAGGTGAACCCCCAAATCAACCCCCGCCATTTTGGGCAAAAATTCTTCAACAGCGCTGTTATAAGCGCCGCCGTTTGCGCAAATGCAGGTGCTTGTTAAAAAACCGCTTGTGTAAGCTTCAAAAACGGCTCTGTTAAAGCTTTCTTGCATGCCAAAATCGTCCGCGGTGAATATAATTTTTCCTGTAATTTTTTTACTTGTCTTCATAGGTACTATTATACTATAATAAAGGCATGATTTTTAAAAGTAATCCCAAACTTGCAATAGTTGTGCCCTGCTATAACGAGCAGGAAGTCATCCGGGCCGCAGTTGTACGCCTTCTTGAAGTTTTAAAAGAGCTTGAAGATGCTGATTTAATAAGCAAAGAGAGCTTTTTGTATTTTGTGGATGACGGCTCTTCGGACACTACATTTGATATTATAAAAAGTTTTAATGTGGCAAACAAAAAGGTTAAAGCCCTTAAGTTTGCGCGCAATTTCGGCAATCAGAACGCACTTTTGGCAGGCATGCTTGGCGCAAGGAAAATTGGTGCGGATTGCACGGTTACAATTGACGCGGATTTACAGCAGGATGAGGGCGTTATAAAAGAATTTGTGAAAAAATATAAAGAGGGCAATGAACTTGTTTTGGGGATTAGAAAAAATTCTCAAAGATCATTTTTTAAAGATTTTACATCCTCTGTTTTTTATAAACTTATGGGCGCACTTGGTGCAAATGTTACCCCGCATCACAGTGAATACAGGCTTATGGGCAAAAAGGCGCTGGATGTTTTGGCGCAATACAATGAATATAACCTGTTTTTAAGGGGTGTGCTTCATGAAATAGGCTTTAAAAAAGCTTATGTGCCCTATCATGTGCGCAAAAGGCAAGCGGGGCAAACAAAGTTTAGTTTCAGAAGTTTATGTTCGCTGGCAGTTAATGCTGTTACTTCTTTTTCCGTTAAACCTCTGCGTCTTGTGGGCATTTTGGGGATTATTCTGGCACTTTTCAGCTTTGGGTTCGGCGCTGAAGTTATGTGGGAAAAATACATGCTAAAAAACACTATCCCCGGCTGGGCAACTATTGTTGTTTGTGTTTGCTTTTTTTCGGGCGTGCAAATTTTCTGCCTGGGCATTATGGGCGAATATTTAGGGCAAATTTATAAAGAAGTTAAAGCGCGCCCAAGGTACATAAAAGATATTGAACTTATTTAAAAACCACGCCACTACCTATCGAAGAATGCCGATAACACCTACGTTTTAACCATCTACTTTTCAATTTACAATACCCGTTAACTTTACCTTAGTGCTGCTATGTCTCCATCCTGACACGGTTCGGTACATAATCGCCATTATAAACTGAACTATCGACAATGCTTAAATTTTCAATTTTACCGCCATCCGCCTCACAGTAGGCTCTGCACCCGGCATAAGCTTCCGGTCGAGAGTGCGCAACAACCCCGTGGAGCGTGGTGAAAATATTATATCATGAAATTATTTTTTATCTATAACCTTGATTAAATGCCAGCCGAATTGTGTATATACAGGGTCTGAAACCGAATTTACGGGGGTGGCAAAAGCGGCATCTTCAAATTCCTTTACCATTTGCCCTCTGCCGAAATAGCCCAAATCTCCGCCGTTTTGCCCGCTGGGGCAAATTGAGTATAGTTTTGCAAGGTCTTCAAATTTTGCGCCTTTATCAATTTTTGCCTTTATTTCAAGCGCCTCGCCCGACTCTTTCACTAAAATATGTCTTGCATTAACTTTTGTTATCACTGTTTTATCCCCTATATTATTGTAATAATCTTGTGCCATAACGCTTTGCGGATAAAATACCGTTAAGATTGCCGCAAAGACAAATAAATAAAAAAGATTTTTCAATTTTTTCTCCTTTTAATTTATTTTACCATAAAAGAAAAATCTTGCGCATTGCCTTTATTCGTAAACCCATTTTAACATATCCGTAAACTTTCTGCCGCCTGTCTGCACCATATGCCTGCCGCACG
>CAZYYK010000133.1:0-1073 GCA_964651135.1 uncultured Gammaproteobacteria bacterium
ACGGTGTAGATTACAATGTAGTTCCCATAGAGGGTTTTGATTCGCTGGAAGAATTTACAGACGAAATTGTTAAATTAGGCATGACAAACAAAGGCGACCCGCGTTACAAAAAGCAGTGTCATAATTTTTCAGATGCTTACGGAACAATAATGATGGGGGTTTCCGAAATAGATATAAACGGCGATGACCCCGTAAAACAAGCTGCCAGCGAAAAACACAGACAATACGGGCAAACTTATTGTGATTCCGAAGAAATAGCTCTGGACGTTATAAAAAAAGAACTTGAAGCAGGCCGCCCCGTTGTGGCAATGATATATACAAACGATTCAAGAACAGAAGTGCATTACGGTTTAATTTGCGGAATTCGTGACGGCGCAGGAGATAAGATTAAACAAAGTGATTTATTACTACTGGATTCTTATGACGGTAATCTCGAGCAACTAGATACAGCGCGCCATCTTACCGGTTGGAAAAATTCGGTTTGGATTTACCAGGCAGGTTATCATCACAGATATGGCGATGCAAGAGTTGCCAAATATTACAAAATTGTGTAAGTTAATTTATTTTAAAAACTCATCCAACGGAAGATTTAAAGCCCTCAACAGTTTCACAACAGTTGTGAGTTTTGCGTTAATTTCTCCTCTCTCAATTTTACCGACATGGGTAAAATATGATAAACCGGCTAATTCTGCCAATTTTTCTTGAGAAAACCCCAGCCTTGCTCTTTCTGCTCTTAAATTATTGCCAAATCTTGTGATTATTTCTTTTTCATTCATTTTTGTATTATCGGGTATTGACTTTTTAATGTCTAAGCATTACAATGGTCAAAAAATATGATTTTTTACTTTTTTAAGTATTGAAGTAGTTAAAAGGGAAAATTAATGAATAAAGATGCTCATAACGATTATATTATTGACATATTTCAGGATTTTTGCGAAATTGAAAGTTTGACAAAAATTTTAAAGGACTCAATAAATAACGATAATAGATTATTTTCAATATTGGACATTGAGAATACTTTAGAAATATTAATTGCTAAAGAAAAGTTAAAGTTAGGCGAAGCATATACAGAA
>CAZYYK010000133.1:1083-3734 GCA_964651135.1 uncultured Gammaproteobacteria bacterium
TGGCCGACTAATAGTAGTCTTTATTGCCAGCCATCAAGCAATAAAGCAACTCTTCTAAATGATCTTCCAGGTTGGAAATAATTGCTTTTGCCTGTATGGCTGCCTGTTCTTTTGTCAAATCATAATTTTCATAAACCAGAACGCCTTTTAATTCATTAATATCTTGTTGTAACAAATCTGCCAATTCAATTTTCGACATAATAAACCTATTCCTTTGTTGCTTTAATTTAATATTTTATTACTTTATTTCATAAATAATGACATATGTGCAAAGAGAAGTCAAGTTTTTAAAAATAATCTATACTGTTAATATGTTTGAATTTGGAAACGGACTTGATGTAAAAGAAATAGTAAAAACAATGCTTGCAATGAAAAGTACTTCAATGCAGGCAATGTCTGACAGATTAAAAAAAGAAAAGAATATAAGTTTGTCGCAATCGGGAATGTCTAAGAAATTATCCACGGGGACAATCAGATTTAATGAAATTAAGGCAATGGCTGAACTTTTGGGATATGAAGTTGTAATCAGAGAAAAAAGTAAATAATTACTTAAATGGTTATAGCGGCTATTTATACCTTTTAATTATCTAAGATATCCCAATTGTCAGGCAATTTCTTTTCAACCAATTTTAAAAATTCGGAAACGCTGATGCCAAAAGCGCTTGCAATTTTACATAAAGTTGACAGCTGCGGGTCTAAGCTCCCTTTTGAAATTTTTAGTACAGTTGTTTTAGATATTTCAATTTCATTTGCAAACAAACTGGCTGATTTGTTTAATTTCCCATGTAGTTCATTAAACACTTCAGATAAAGCTATTGATAATTCTTTTCGTTTATTTTTATATTGCTCTTGCATTTTATTATTTTATATGTTAAATTCAGTTTATCGGACATAATTATGTCCGATAAGTCGAAGGAGAAAATTATGCAAGATTTACAACTAAATGATTTCATAGCGGATATACTGCAAGATTTTTGTGAAACTGAAAGTATGATAAAAATTTTACGCGAGTCTATGTATAACGAAAATAGTGAAGTTGGAATGTCTGATGTAAGAAATGCTCTTGAAATAATTATTGCAAAAGTTTCCGGTATGAAATATTCATTGAATAAATATATTGATATGGCATTTGACAGAGAAGCAAAATAGTGCCTTATTTCAAATTACAACTCCCCCGCAAGCTTCGCGGGCTTAAGTGCAATATCTTTTTTAAATTCGTCAATGAACTCTTTTCTGTACAAAAATCCCAAATGCCCGCCGTTACTTAAGAAAACCGACCGGCCTTGGCAGTGTTCCTTCAGCCACACCAGCTGCTCCCTGTTTACAAAATAATCATCAAGCGCATGGTATATTTTATATTTTTTGCTTGTCTGCAAAAAATCCGCCAAACTGTATAAACTTGTGTCGTATTCAAATTGTTCGCGCGGCTGATATTGGCTTATATTAAGGTATTTTTCTGCGTAATCGTCAAAACTCATATTACAAATGGAATCATATACGCAGCATTTTTTGGAACAATCGCTTTTTTCAATAGTAAAAACCACGTCAGATAATTTTTGCTGCATTATAAAGCCTGTAATCATTTTGGCTTCACTTTCGCTGAAAGGCCAGTCTTCCAAATCATTTGAAGGGTCGTTATCAGAAACTTTTTTATACGCATTCAACACTTTTTGGGCGATAATTGCAGCCCTTAGCTTTATGTCCGCAGGGTCTTCTTTCCACTCCTGCGAATTTTTATCAAGCTGCCTCAGTGCAAAAAATATTTCAACGGGCGGATTTACGGAAATATAATTTGAAATATCAAGTGTGTTTTCTTTTTCCTCCTGCTGGGCAACAAAAAGCGCGGTTAAAGCGCCAAATGATGTGCCCACAAGAACTTTGCGCTCAAAGGTGTAGTGTCCTTTTGCTGCAAGCGAATCAATTATTTTACGGGTCACAATTCTTGCATGTTCTGCGTCTTTGTAAGGAATTCCGGGTCTGTAACCGTCGGGCATGCTTTTAACAAATTCCCAGTGAAAAGTGCTGCCCTGAATAATTACAGAATAGCCTTCATCGTAAAAATATTTCGCCAAAACCACACAGTGATGCGACATCACCCCCTCTCCAATTGAAGGATAAATTATGGCAAGGGGGGATGTTTTACTTTTTTGCAGCACGTACCTGTATTTATAATTTGGGTGCGCCGGGTCTATATTAACGAATGATGTCTTTATTTTTTTATCAAAGCTTCTGTTCCAAACAGATAATTCCGACCATATGGATTCGTCAAGCTCGGGTGCGTCAAAAAGGGCGGTTCTCATAGAATCGGCAACAGGGCTTTGGGGATTGTAGCCGTTAAGCTCAATATCCGCCCTCAGGTTGTCACAACAGCCTAAAGACAGCGAGCTTACTTCTTTAATGTTGTCAGGCTGCGTCTTTTTTGCGAAAACTTCTTTTCTGTCAAAATTGTTGTTTTTAAGATACTGTTCAACCCCGTAAACCTTTTTTATAATATCATAAGGGTCAGCGTAAATATTATCTATATTTTTAATCATCGGCTGCAAACCCGTGGTTCTGTTTAAAACGGCAATTGCTTTTACAGCGGCAGGAATCGGGCCTACAATATATGAAGACGGGTTAAGCGGGCAATCCAGCAATTCGCCGATATGCCC
>CAZYYK010000134.1:0-3715 GCA_964651135.1 uncultured Gammaproteobacteria bacterium
CTGCTTTTTCAGCAATTAAAATAATAGGGGTGGCAACCGTGGGGGCTTTATTTACCTCAATAACCTGGAATAACGTAACTTTTATAACATCTGAAATTAAAAAACCCGCCAAAAATATACCCAAGGCTCTTTTAATAGGCACAGGGCTTGTTATAGCGCTTTATTTTTTAATAAATCTCATATACGCAGGCACACTTCCTTTAGACATCATTAAAACCGTACCCGAAGACATTGTTGCCGCGGGTTTAATCAATAAAATTTTCGGGCTTTCAGGCATGGTTGCAATTGCCGTTATAATTTCAATTTCAGCATTTGGCTGCGCTAACGGCATGATTTTAACAGGTTCAAGGGTATATTATAAAATGGCAAAAGACAGGCTTTTATTCAGAAGGCTGGCTTTTATAGACAGAAAAACAAGAGTGCCCGTTAATTCCTTGTGGTTTCAATGCCTTTGGATTTGCACCCTTATTCTCTGGGGAAATTATTCCCAGCTTTTAGATTACGTAATTTACGCTTCTTTGATATTTTATGCAATAACAATTTTCGGCATTTTTAAAATGCGAAAAATGTATGCAGGCGAAGATGTTGCCTATAAAGTCCACACGCTCATCCCTGCCGCTTTTCTTGCAATAAGCATTCCCATAATTATAATGTTAACCTTGTACAAACCTCAATACACTGTTCCGGGGCTTTTGATGAGCCTGCTGGGCATTCCTGTTTATTATTTTTGGGGAAAGAAAAAATCCAAACGTAAGGCATAATTAAAATTTTTTATTTAGGTAGTTGACAAAATGTTAGGCTTGCCATACAATATAGTCAAAGGATTTTTTATGAAACCAATCAAAATCACAGCCAGTTTAGAAGACTATCTTGAAGCCATCTACGAAATTATAGAAGAAAAAAGGGGCGTTAAAGCCGTTGAGATTGCAAAACGTCTTGATGTGAGACGCTCTTCCGTTACCGAAGCACTAAAAAACCTTGCCGAAAAAAAACTTGTTAACTATGGGCGCTACGATGTAATTTCGCTTACTCCCGCAGGAATTAAGACTGCTAAAAAAGTTATTGAAAAGCATAAAACTCTTTATAACTTTTTTACCAAAATTTTGGGTTTAACTTCTGAGGAAGCTTCAGCAAACGCTTGCAGGGTTGAGCATGCCATATCTGAAGAGGTTTTGCAGCGTCTTATTGCTTTTCTTGAGTTTAATAATAATTATTTTTGCTCGGAAAAAAACTATACAGATGAATTTCAAAAATTTTATAATGAATTAAAAACGTAAAAAATTTTACAAAAAATGTTAGCCTTAGTTAACAATGTTAAGTAACTGAAACAAAAATAGCTATACTCATATGAAAGGAAGCCGAAATTGAATATTATGCAAGTAACAGGAAAGTTTTTAGACCAGCCGAGGCTTGTCGGAAAATTTTCAAAAGCCGTGCCTTTATTGCTTAGTGCGGGGGGTGTGGCATTTGCATTGAAGCATATTCGCAGAACACCAGAAGAAGAAAGGCAAAAAGAATTTGTTAAAAGTGCTTGTGTGCTTACTGCCACAATAGGTTCAGCACTTCTTACCACAAGGGGTATGGGGCAGATTAAAATAGGCAATAAACTTTTATTTAAAGGTTTTAAGGGATTGTCTGAAAAAATTAATCTTAAAAAACTTGCCGAAAAGAACACCCAATTGGTAGACGATTTTTTAAGAAATAACAAAGTCAGCAACAATATTGCTGATTTGCTTGAGAAGGCAAAAACAAAAGTGCTTAAATTTTCTGAAGTAAAGACTGTTTTTGAAGGACTAAACGGGCAAGGGAGCGGAAGGGAATTTTTAAATAAACTCATCCCCGACCCTGAAAATGTTGATTCAAAGCATATTTTCACAGAAATCAAAAGGCTTTCCTTAATGGGGCTTGTTCCCGTTTTAAGCGGAATAGCAGGCGGTATAGCAGGTGACAAACTCACGGAGGAAAATTGGCAAGATAAAATACCTGACAAAATTAAAGAAGGCTCCTATCAATATCTTGCCAATATTTTTTTATGCAATATAGGCGCGGGTGGTGCACTTGCAATGCTAGAAAAGGCGAAAATAACTTCAAAAGCCGCGCGTGCGGCAGGCATGATTTCGGGAATTTTAGCAGTTGGAGTTATAGGCGGAAGTGCTATTGCAAATTTAATCGGAAAGACTTTCATTGACCCGCTTTTGGGGAAAAAGCACCGTCGGCACCATGGCATGGGGCATGGGCATAATTGTAGAAATAAAGAATGTAGAAAAGGCAAAGGGCTCTATTCGGAAAGAAAACCCGAGGCTTTAGATATCGGTTTACACGTAGATGATATTGCAACGGTTGCGGTTCTATCGGGTCTGAAATGGATTGAACCCGCACTTCCCATTTTATACTCAATTTCAGGTTACAGAGCCGGCATAGGGTATCGCAACGGGAAAAACCACTAAGTATTTTGCCGTCTTTTAAGGTTATTTATGCTTTGTTTATCGGGCGCTTGCGTTTCACTGCATTTTTTATGATGACCGATGCCGTTGTTATATCTGTATTGAGTCCAAAAGCGGGTTATTGCCGCCAGCAAGAAACCCATAAATATTAAACCAAAAGCATAGGGAATAGCGGTTATTACTGCCTTTTCTTTAATAAGACGGTCAAATTCTGCCCGCGGTTTTGTTTTTCTTGCCTCTGCCACTTTCTGCGCAACCCTATCAAGTTCTTTCAGCGCGGGCACGTCTTCAAATTCGTTATTTGCATTTTTCTTAATTAAATCTTGATATTTGCCCTTATTGAATAAAATTGATTTAAAGGCACTATCAAATAAAGCGCTCCCGAAAATGGTGTACAGCACCACAATAGGAACTCTTGTGCAGACTTCGTACATATCCAGTTTGCCTCTGTCTTGTGCCGCCTTCTTATAGCCAAAAAAGCCCACTATCGCGGTAAGCCCCAGCTGCCCTTTGCCCAATTTTAATTTAAGCTTGCCTGTTTTTGCATCCGCAGATGTCCCAAAATCAAGATTAACAAGGTTTTTAACAAAAGCCTCCTTCTTATCCGATAAAGGCTTAAACTTTTCAATAAATTTAATAACGGGCTCATAAGGTGTTAGAATCTTTTCGCTGGCTTTTTGAATTAAAGAAGATTTGTGCCCGACGGTTGCAAAAAGTGTACCAAGCCCAAGCCCTATTGCAGAAATAATGCCCACGTTTATAAGATTTTTCTTGGCACTTTTCTTTACTCTTTCCTGTTGCCTTTTGCTCTCTACCTGATTTTTATCCAAATTGGCGATGTTGTTAAAATCGCTTTTATTAAATATTTTCAAAGTGAAAAGGTTTTTTGCAAAGCTTAAACCGTATTCGGCGGCAGGAATGGCAGTGCAGCCTAAAATCATGCCTGCTTTTGTGGAAATAAGCCTTTTGCCCAATTCGCTTTCCCTTAAAGCCTTATTTTTTAAGATTTCTTCCGCGGATTTTGGTATTAATTCATTGAGTTCATTCCTAATTCCTTTGGGCGCAAGCTTGGGATATATTTTTCTAAAAATGCCCTGTCCTAAAAGCGGTGCCATAAAATAAAAAATAAAATCTTCCAGGGCTTCAAGAAAAGTCATATCGCCAAAATCAGCGGCACTTCTTGCAAAAACAGCTTTGGGCAGCCAGTTTGTTGCAGTATCCTGAATAACCCTTGTGCTTGAGAGGCTTTCTTGCGATTGTATAAAAAGTTT
>CAZYYK010000135.1:0-3668 GCA_964651135.1 uncultured Gammaproteobacteria bacterium
CGTGTTTCAAGGTACGGGCTTATAGCTTTTGCATCTTCTTTAGATCAAATAGGGCCTTTTGGCAGGTCTGTTGAAGATATCGCAGCTTTATATCAAGTTATAGCAGGGCATGACGCACATGATTCAACTTCTTTAAATTTGCCTGTGGGTGATACTTTAAAAACCTTAAAAGATGACATTAAAGGGCTTAAAATTGGCGTTATGAAAGAAATTTCGGGCGAAGGCGTTGAAGAAGATGTTAGCAGTGCGGTTAATTGTGCTATTGAAACTTTGAAAAAATTGGGGGCGGAAGTTAAAGAAATTTCAATGCCTTCTTTAAAATATTCCATAGGAATTTATTATATTGTTGCAACAGCCGAGGCAAGTTCTAATTTGGCGCGTTTTGACGGTGTTAAATACGGCTATCGCACGCCAAATGCCAAGAATTTGCTTGAAATGTATACAAAAACGCGTGCTGAAGGCTTTGGCGATGAGGTTAAAAGGCGGATAATGCTTGGAACATACGCGCTTTCAAGCGGATATTACGATGCGTATTATAAAAAAGCGCAGCAAATGCGCCGTTTAACCAAAAATGAATTTGATGCGGCATTAAAAGAAGTGGATATTTTGATATCCCCCACATGCCCCACAACCGCGTTTGATTTAGGCTCAAGGAACGAAAACCCGCTTGCAATGTATTTAACAGATATCAGCACAATTTGCGCTAATTTAACAGGCATGCCGGCGTTGTCCACTCCCATCGGCAAAGACAGGGGAAATATGCCCATAGGATTGCAAATTATAGGGAACGTTTTAAGCGAAGATTTAATTTTAAAAGTTGCGTATAACCTTGAAAGAGAAATGCTATAAGGCTTTTAGGAAGGCGTTTTATCGGCTTTTGTTTTCTCTTTTGCCGCAATCCAAAGGTCTTCCCATTCTTCAAAAGTTAATTCTTTCAAAGGCTTTGAAACACAGCACTCCATTTCCTTGAAGCGTTTTGTGAATTTATCGTTTGCCTTTATAAGGCACTGTTCGGCATCCAGTTTTTTCCAGCGCGCCAGATTCACAAGCGCGAATAATATGTCGCCGAACTCTTCTTCGCGCTCCTGGTGGGTTCTTGCGTCCACAAATTCCTGAAATTCCCCCAAAATGCACTCATAAAGCTGTTCTAAATTCTGCCATTCAAAACCCGCCTTAACCGCTTTTTTAGAGATTTTTTGCGCGCTCATCAAAGCCGACTGCGCCTTTGAAATGCCGTCCAAAACACTTTTGCGGTGCGGCTTTTGCCGTTTTTTAATTTCTTCCCAATTATCTATAATATTATCCACACATTTAACTTTAACATCCCCAAAAACGTGCGGATGGCGCTCAATTAATTTTTGGTTAATGCCGAGCGCAACATCATCTATATCAAAGTTCCCGCCCTCTTTTGCAATTTGAGAGTGCAAAAGAACTTGCAGCAAAACATCGCCCAATTCTTCTTTTAAATGTTTCATATCACCCGAATTTATGGCATCCACCGCCTCGTATGCTTCTTCTAACATGTTGGGTTTTAAGCTTTTGTGCGTTTGTTCTCTGTCCCAGGCACATCCGCCCTCTGAGCGCAAAATTTCAATTGTTTCAATAAGTTTTTTTAAGTTTTCCATAATTAAAAGACTAAACCATACAAAGAAATTTTGCAAGAAAGTTTAATTTTTTAACAAGTCCGAACCCAACTTGCCACCTTTTTCTACGATTGTAGTGTCTTGTCCCGGTATGTAACCGCCCCTTGTCAACGCAAGTGGAAAAAGGTCATGCCCCCATTTGTTGGGTTTTTTCATACCGTTAACGTCAACGGCTATTGTTACCTGATTAATTAATATTATGCTGCCATCTGCTAAAACCCAGGCCTCAACATTTTTAATATTCGCTTCTCTAAAATTTCCGTAATAATTTCTGCTATCAGGGTCTATTTCAGGGTAATTTTCGCCATAGACTGTATTGACACCCTTATATTCAGGCGAACAACCTTGCGAATATGCTTTTGTACATTTTTTAACCACCTTTAAATTTTTTGCAAATTCTGCAAAAAACTGCGAGCGATAACTATTGCTGTTGTCGCTGCCAAGCACGTAAAGGTCAATACCCATATCAAGCTGCGTTTTTTGGTATGCATTTTGTACGGTTGAATACGCTTTTTTAAATTGGGCTTTGAGCTGCGTTTGTTGATAATTTTTCACAACCGCGGGGATTGTAAGTGCTGCAACAACTCCGATTATCGCAAGGGTTATTAAAACTTCCGCAAGCGTAAATCCTTTTTTGGGCATGTTTTATCCTACTTTCTTTATAAGATTATAGCACACTTCTTACTTGTAGTCAACTATAAGTAATATATTTATATACCAAAAGTAATAATACATTAAAGTATACTAACAGTAAACAGAGGGAAAGATGATTGAAATTTGTAAAAAAATTAAAGAATTAAGGCTTGACAAGCATTTAACGCAAGAACAGCTTGCCGAACGTTTGAATATTGCAAAGGCAACAATCAGCGCTTATGAATCCGGATATCGCTTTCCTTCTTATGAAGTTTTAATACGAATAGCATACATTTTCAACACAACAACAGACTATCTTTTGGGGCGCGAGCGCAAAAATATGGTTGATTTGGGCGATATGAAAAGCGAAGATGTCGAAATTATAAAAAAACTTATTGCAAGGTTTTCAAAATAGTTATTTCACCATCTGGTCAACCGTCATAATCAAAATCCCCTGTCCGCCAAGGGTTTTAAGGCGGTCGATACTATCATAAACCTTATCAGCGTCCACAACAACATGAATTACAACATGTTTGTCATCGTTGTAAAGCTTCATCACAGTAGGCGTTGAAAGCCCGGGCAAAAAGCTTTTTATTTCATCCATTTTATCAAGCGGCACATGCGCCATTAAATATTTCTTTTTGCTGGCATCAATTACCGATTGCAAAGCGCGCAGAAGCGATTCCACCTTTTTTAGTTTGCCCTCTTCCAAATTCTTCCTTGCAACAATAACGGCGGATGATTCCATTATTTCATCAATAATTTTAAGGTTATTTGATTTTAAAGTGGCGCCCGTGGATGTTATATCAACAACAGCGTCCGCAAGCCCCAGCGTTGGCGTTATTTCAACAGCACCCGATATTTCTATAACTTTTGCTTTTTTACCTATTTTCTCAAAAAATTCGGTTGCCAAATTCGGGAAACTTGTTGCGACGTTGATTTGCTTGGGTAAATCCGCCGCAGTTTTATAATTTGTATCTTCTTTTACTGCCACAACCATTTTGCAATAGCCGAATTCAAGCTCTTTTATTTTATCAAGCTCAAGGCCTTCTTCACAAACTATATCCCAGCCCGTGAAGCCGATATCCGCCACTTTTGCGTCCAAAAACCTTGGTATATCCTGCGTGCGGACAAAAATTATGGAATATTTGCCGTCCTGCGTGCCCACGCAAAGCCCGCGTTCGCTTTTGGTGTCAAAGCAAAGCCCTGCCTTATTTAAAAGGTCATAAATTTTTTCAGATAATCTTCCTTTGTTCGGAATTGCTATTTTTAAAACATCACTCATAAAATAAGTTTAACATAAAAGTATTTAGTTGAAAAAGTTTAAAAAATAGTATAGAATTAATTAAGGCAAACGAAAGGCGGAAAAATGAAGAAAGTTAATTTAACGGG
>CAZYYK010000136.1:0-3666 GCA_964651135.1 uncultured Gammaproteobacteria bacterium
GAGCCGTACAAGGCTGGGTCCTCTGGGAGGGCAGTGGCAGAGTAAGAGCTTTATTTATTTGTTTGCTCTCACTCGCAACGGCGGCGTTTAGAGCAATACAGTGGCAGGGTAAGAGTTACGAGCATTACAAAAATTTAGCCCCCGAACACCTGCGCCATTTGCGCTTTGGTGTCCTCAACCCCTTTTTGGTTTCCTGTATTTTGATAAAATTTAATTTTTGCCATATACAAAATTTTATCCTGCGGATATTTTTCAATACCCTCATTAAGCTTCATCAGCGCAACATTGGGGTTTTTCCTGTCATAGTAAATATTGCTAAGCTCAATATAATCGGCTGATGTTTTGGGCTTTATTGAAAGTGCCTCTTTTAGCGCCTTTTGCGCCGCCTCTTTTTTATTTTGGCTGTCATACGCAAGCGACAAATTGTAATAAAAAACAGGGCGCGAATTATCTAAATTCAAGGCGCGCTCAAAATGATAAACCGCTTTGTCCGCCTGACCGTTTTTATAATAACAAAGCCCCAAATAGTTATAAAGTTCCGCCTCATGGGAAAATGCTAAATCCAATTCAAGGGCGCGTTCAAAATTTTCAAGTGCTGCGGGGTAATTTTCCTTATAATAGTAAATTTTCCCTAATTGCTTATAATAATTAGGGTTTTGCGCTATGGCAAGCGCTTGTTCAATGTATTTTTGCGCCTCGTCAAAATCGGATGATATTATACACAATTTTGCAAGATAAAAAGAAATTTCAGGGTTTGAATTGTCAATTCTAAGCGCCTGTTTTAAGGCCAAAAGCGCCTGTGATGTGTTTTGTTCTTCTATATAACAAGAAGATAGCGCCAAATAAGCCTCAAAATACCTGCTGTCAATTGAAATTGCTTTTTTAAAGTAATCCGCAGCCTTTGTGTACTTTTTATCCGCCAAAAGCGTTTCGCCAAGCTTAAAGTAAGCGTTTTTATCGTTCGGATTAATTTTAAGCGCCTGATTTAAATATTTATACTGTGCTGCTTTATTGCCCGCACGCCCTTCCACATCAGCCAAATTTAAATATGCAGGTGAGAAATTTCTGTTCAAAAAAACAGCTTTTTTAAAAGCACTTTGCGCCTTATCCAATTGAGCACGTTTTAGATAAATCATACCCAAAGTATTATAAATTTCAGGGTTCTTGGGCTCAATTGCAAGCGCTTTATTTATTGTGTCATACGCGCGTGCTAAATTTCCCGCATAAAAATACTGCAGGGCTTTTGTGTTATAAAAATTCCCGTCAAATTGGGGAATTTGGTTAATTTGAAAGGTTTTTGCAAGGTCTGAATTTAAAAGTGCGGGGCTTAATTCAAGCGCGCGCAAAAAATACTGCCTTGCTTCTTGCACCCTGCCGCGCTCCAAATAAATTACAGCCTTTAAATAGTGGGCGCTTGCGCAATCAGGGTCAATTTTTTCAATTAAATTAACGTATGAAAGCGCCTTATCAAAGTCTTTCCCCTCAAAATACATTGATGCCATATCAAGGTAATCTTCAACGGGCAGACCCTGCGTTTGCGGGGCAATTGGCACATCCGTTATTGAATTTGTAAGTTCATAAGATTTTTTGAAATAATAGGTGGATTTTGAAAGATTATTCTTGTCTTTATAAATCAAACCCAGGTAATAATAGGCATTTGGGTTGTTGGGGTACGCTTTTACGTAGTTTTCAAAAAATTCACACGCACTGTCATATTTTTTTGCTTCAAAAAGTTTTATACCGTCTTCCAGCCGCCAATTTTCGCAAAATACGGGCGCACAAAAGCAAAACGCAAGTATAAAAAGCAAAAACTTTTTCATATTTTTAAAAGCTCCGATATTATCCTTTTGGTCTGCTCGTACACTTCTTCAATGGTTTTGCCGGCATCAACCACCCTCACCCTTTTGGGTTCATTTTGCGCTATTTTTAAATATCCTTCGCGCACTTTTTTATGGAAATTGACCCCTTCGCTCTCAAGCCTGTCTTTTTCTTTCCCCAAACGTTTTTGCGCAACGTTGCTGTCAACATCAAAAACAATTGTTAAATGCGGCTTTAGCCCTGATGTTGCAATATCGTTTAAATATTTAATGCGCTCTAATGAAACGCCGCGCCCGTAGCCTTGATAGGCAAGCGTGCTGTCTGTGTGCCTGTCGCATAAAACAATTTTGCCCATCTCAAGCGCGGGTTTTATTTTGGTTTGAACATGCTGCGCCCTATCTGCAAGATACAAAAAGGTTTCGCACTCATCCGCCACTGTACCGTCGTGGTGCAGAAGGATTTCCCTTAATTTTAAGCCCAATTCCGTTGCCCCCGGTTCGCGCGTTGTAATGTGCGCAATTGTTTTTTCATTTAAAAACTTCGAAATTAAATTTAGCTGGGTTGTTTTGCCGCACCCGTCCGCCCCTTCAAATGTGATAAAGTAACTCATTTTTTCTCCTTCACTTTTTATATTATAGCAGTAACTATAATTTAAAGTCCAGAAGTTCAATGATGTGCATTTTAAGGGCTTTTGAAATACTTAAAAGGGTGGAATATCTGGGGTTGCTTTCGCCGCACTCGATTGTGCTTAAAGAGCGCGTGTTCAGGCCTGCAATTTCAGCCAACTGCTCCTGGGTTAAATTCCTCTTTAAGCGCTCAAATTTTATTTTTAGGCCGAGTTTTAAAAATTCTTCTTTTTCCATTTCATTAATTTATCATCTTGACAAAAAATACTCCACGCGCTAAAATACATTAATAGTGTCTAAACTACATATTAAGACAGAATAACAGGAGAACTGTATGAATAAAAAAGCCTTTACTTTGGCGGAAGTGTTAATAACATTAGCCATAA
This sequence comes from uncultured Gammaproteobacteria bacterium, assembly GCA_964651135.1. Taxonomy (GTDB): domain Bacteria; phylum Cyanobacteriota; class Vampirovibrionia; order Gastranaerophilales; family Gastranaerophilaceae; genus CAYYBA01. The sequence goes on from CAZYYK010000136.1 coordinate 2,831, forward strand.
TTGGCGTTGTTGCAGCGCTTACAATCCCCACTGTTGTGCGTAATTATCAAAAACATCAAACCGTAACACAGCTTAAAAAAACTTACTCGGCACTTTCAAACACTACCAATCTTGCAATAGCAGAACACGGGCCGATGACAGGCTGGGAAATAAGCGGAAGCGGCACGGCACAAGGGGCAGTTGATTTTGCAAATACTTATCTAATTCCTTATCTAAAAGTTGCAAAAAACTGCGAAAGCCAAAAAACGGGCGTTTGCGAATTTAAATTCCGCTTTCTTAACAGGGAAACAGAAACAAAAGATATCGGTAATGTGTATACAAGGTTTTACTTAAATGACGGCACATTAATTGCTTTAACGGTTGCAGATTATATAAACTGGAATGGTGCACATCAAATAGAAGCAAGCACATATATTGATGTAAACGGGCAAAGAAAGCCAAACACAATGGGTAAGGACATATTCTTTTTCAGATATCAGGTTCTAAATACAGGAAGCGGTTCTGGCGGCAGTGTTGGCAGATTTTTGCCATATTGCCTTTTCTGCGGTATGAGTGCTTTAAAGACAGGCTCTGATAACGGCTGCAATAGAACAGGCGGAAACGGAAGCTATTGCACGGCACTTATAATGCAAGAAGGCTGGCAGATTAAAGATGATTACCCGTGGTAATTGCTGCCTATGTTAAATGCGCAGCCCTTGCATTGATTAGCACATTCAAAGCTAATCTATTTGTGCTATCATACTTTTATGAAAGTTCAATTTGAAAACTACGGCACATACACGGGCGCTCAAAACATGGCACTTGACCTTAAAATGCTTGAAAATTCAATTGAAAAA
>CAZYYK010000137.1:0-3343 GCA_964651135.1 uncultured Gammaproteobacteria bacterium
CTAAAGAATAATTATATATAGCTTAAAGCCCCTGTAAAACAGGGGCTTTTTTGTTATTTAAAAAACTCGTAAGTTTAATTTTTGGATTTTGAAGATTTTTTATTTTCTTGTTTGGGCTCTTGTGTCTCATCAGCCTCATTTTGAACTTCTTTATCTTCTTCCTGAGGCGCTTCTTCAACTTCTTCTTCTTCTTTTGAAGGTTCTTCCTGCGGCAAATCTTCGTCTTTTTTTACTATATCCTGCGCAATTTCGTACGCACGCTCTTCTATAATATCACCCAGTTCTTCAACAAGCTCTTGTGCTTTAACCTGTTGCTTTTCGGCCGCCTCTTGAATTATTTTGTCAATTTCTTCATCATCCCTTGTTCTTGTAACGGGAATTGAAAGCCTGAGCGTTGTGGTTGCTTCGCCGGGTTCAAGCTGCAAGTCGAAAGATTCTTCATCAATTTCCATATATTTTTGAATACAGTCAAGCATCTCTTCTTTCATCATCTGCATTGCATGTTCTGAAAACCCGACTCTGTCTTGCATAAGAACGGTTTTCATGCGGATGAGGGCTATATTTTTTGTAGGGTCTGTTACATGCGCAGACGTAAAAAAACTCATAACTTTATTGTACAAGTCCGTAAATATATTTTCTCTCATTTTAAGCCTTCACTTTCTTTTTAGTGAAGAAACTTTTAATTCTTTCAATAAAGGTTTTGGGTTCATCAATATTTAAAAATTCAACCGTTTCGCCCTGAATTCTCTTGGCAACGTTTATATAAGCCTTTCCGGCTAAAGAATTTTCATCATTTACAATAGGTTCTCCCTTGTTTGTTGATGTTATAACGCCTGTATCTTCGGGAATAACGCCCACAAGTTCGCAGGATAAAATTTCAACAACGTCATCAACGCTCATCATATCGTTGGCTTTTATAAGGCTTGGGCGGACACGGTTAATTAAAAGGCGGTATTTTTCAACTTCCTCTTTTGCTTCCAGAAGCCCTATTATTCTGTCTGCATCACGAATTGCAGACATTTCGGGCGTTGTTACAACAATTGCTTCGTTTGCGCCTGCAATAGCATTTTGGAAACCCTGCTCAATGCCTGCGGGGCAGTCAATAAGAACGTAGTCAAAGTCTTCTTTAAGCCCATCGCATATATCTTTTAACTGTTCTGCCGACAAAGCCGATTTATCCCTTGTTTGGGCAGCAGCCAATAAACACAAATTAGGGTTTTTCTTGTCTTTTACCAAAGCTTGTTTCAGCTTGCAGCGCCCTTCTACGACGTCAACAATTGTGTAAACAATTCTGTTTTCAAGCCCGAGTAATAAGTCCAAATTTCTAAGCCCTATATCGGTATCTATAAGTACAACCTTGTTTCCGTCTTTTGCAAGAGCTGTACCAATATTGGCAGATGTAGTGGTTTTGCCTACACCCCCTTTGCCTGAAGTAATAACTATGGTTGAACCTGTCATTTTATGCTCGCTTTCTAACTGTTAATCTTATACAAAACTATGTTATTATCAACTATTCTTGCCTCTTCCGGAGTGCAGGTTGAAGATCTTACAATGTATGGAATGTTTGTGCCGTCCGGACGGCGCGAATAGCAATCTGCAATGCGTAATTGAACGGCATGCATATTAAGCGCTCTTATTTTCGCTTCAGTGTTGCCGTTTACGCCGGCATGCGCAATTGAACCCAGTATACCCCAAACCGTTATATCTCCGGCCGCTTTTACTTCACTGCCGGGGTGACAGTCGCCTATAATAACAACATTTCCGTCATATTCAATAACCTGTCCGCTTCTTAGTGTTTGGTTAACATACATAGTTTGTTTATTATCAACAACAACAGGTTCGTCTGTGGGCGGAGCATAAAAATCAACTTCTTCATAAGCTTCTTTAGACTCTTCCGATGCTTTGGTATAAACGCTGATAACTTTTCTTTCGCCTTCAATTTCTTCCCGGTCGCCTTCTTCCTTTACGGTTTCTTCCAGCTCTTCAATCATTAATTGGGCACCGGTTTCCTGCTGGCGGGAAAGTTCTTCAAATTCTTTATCGTAAGTTTGAAATTCTGTTTTTGGCTTATCAAACTCTTCGTCTTTAATGGATGAATCGCTTTGCATAAAATCATCATTTAGGCAAAATTCTTCTTTGGCGTAAAATTCTTTCGGGGTTTCAAAGCTTGTTTTTTCGCTTGTCTGCTCCTCTTGTGTTTCTTCGGGGATATTTTGTGTTTCTGTATCCTCTGAAGTTAAATTATAGTTTGTTTCCTCAATAAAATCTTTGCTCAATTCGTCAAAAATATTTTTGTCCTGGGCAATTTCTCTGAATTCTTCTTCCTTTTTTGGTTCTTGATTAAGAATTTTCAAGCCCATATTTTCACATAATTGCTTTGTTATAAGGGATGTTGTTTCAACCCCGTATAATGTTGAATTATAAGTTGAAATAAGGGATTTAATGCTTAAAAGCTGGGATTGGTTTAACTGGAAATCTTTCAACTTTAAAACGATGCTTTTGCCTGCAGCATCCGGAATTTCAAGGGCAACGGAAATGCTATTAATAATTTCAACAGTTGTGGCACAACCTGTTAAATCAATTACAAAATTTTCACTCATATTTATAGTCCTAACAGTTCTCTCTTCTCATAAAAAGAATATACTAAAAAACTATCAATTACAATTAAATATAAAGAAAGTTTAAATAATATGGTGTTAATTTTTGTAACAATTTCGGGCAATAAAAAGGCTAGGGCATATTTTACTCCCCCCTAGCCAGTAGCAAATACGGCATATAAATATATGACGACCGCGCACAAATTTTGTTTCTTTTTTTTGATTTTTATATAAAAAATATGATAATATTTTTAAAGCACGGACATGGAGTAACAATGAGAAAGAATTTAAAGACAGCAAAAAAAGCGTTTACACTTGCAGAAGTTCTTATCATTATTGCGGTACCGGGTACTGTGTTTGCAATGCCAATGCAAACCGTTAAAAATATTAAAAATCAGCAATATTGCTGATAGACGGAGTTATTAATTATTAAAAATGGTTGAAAAATTAAAAAGAACACTTGACCTTAAAGACGCCGTTTCCGTTGTGGCGGGGTCAATGATAGGCTGCGGCATTTTTATAGTCTCAGCAGATATTGTGCGCCAGGTTAACAGTATATGGCTGATGCTTATTGTCTGGCTTATTGCAGGTTTAATAACAATTTTGGGCGCAATGTGTTACGGAGAACTTTCTGCAACAATACCGTCGGAAGGCGGACAGTATATTTATCTGAAAAAAATATTCGGTGAAAAACTTGCATTCATTTACGGCTGGACGCTTCTGCTTGTTATTCAGACAGGCACAAT
>CAZYYK010000137.1:3353-3665 GCA_964651135.1 uncultured Gammaproteobacteria bacterium
CCGTGAATATAGCATTGGCAAAGTTTATAGGAATTATATTTCCTTATATAAGCTCTCATATCTGCCTTTTTCAGTTTCATGACTGGAAATTTTCAACCCAGCAGCTGTTTGCAATTATAATGGTTTTGGTTTTAACTTTTATTAATTCAAGAGGGATAAAAAGTGCCATTTTTGTGCAAAACCTTTTCACCGCAACAAAAATACTCTCTCTTGTTGCCATTATTTTCTGCGGGATTTTTTGGGGATTAAACTGGGATGTTATCACACAAAATTTTGCGCCGATAAATAACCCGATACCGCCTGCTTTTTCAG
>CAZYYK010000138.1:0-3618 GCA_964651135.1 uncultured Gammaproteobacteria bacterium
GTCATGCTGAACTTGCACCTGCTTGTTGGCGAGCTTGCGAGCCTTACAAGGCTGGGTCCTGGAAGAGGGTTTCAGGATCTTATAAACAAAAAATTCCTGTTTCTGTCGAAACACTTTCCACCCATTTCTTTCTTTTTGGCTCAAACGCCGCACGCAAAAAGAAAGAAACGGGTGGAGCCCAAAGAAAGAAAAGACGTCGGCTTTTTGCCGCCTGGCAAATTTCTTTCAGAAATTTGTCCGCTTGCTTCGCTTTGCTCCCGCTCGCAACGGCGGGTTATTGCGTTTACACTAGCAGAGGTTTTAATTACATTAGCTATAATAGGTGTTGTTGCAGCACTTACAATCCCCACGGTTGTGCGCAATTACCAAAAACAGCAAACTGTTGTGCGCCTTAAAAAAGTATATTCAGCACTTGCCAACACCACAAACCTTGCAATAGCAGACCATGGGCCCATTGATGGCTGGGAAGTTGAACATTACAGCGTTTCGGGGGCTTCAGAAAATTTTGCAAATAAATATGTGATACCTTACTTAAAAATTTCAAGAAATTGCGGGATACAGTGGGATGGCATATGCAGGATGGATTATAAATATTTGAACGGAACTGGAGAAGGTCATTTATCACCTTCTTATGCAAGATTTATATTAAACGACGGCACATACGTCGCAGTGGCGTCATATAATTATGAAAATGTTAGGCGGGCGCAAATTCTTGTTGATGTTAACGGTCAAAAACAGCCTAATAAGTTCGGCAAGGATATATTTGATTTTACTTATTACATCAACTATGATAATAAAATCGGCAAATTTATGCCAAGGTGCAGTGATTATTCCAGAGAACAGTTGTTGCAAACTTGCAATAAAGGTAGTTTAGGTACTTGCTGTTCAGGCTTTATTGCGCATGACGGCTGGCAGATAAAAGATGATTACCCCTGGTAATTACACCAAATTTTCAAGCAGTGCAATTTTCATTGTTTTTATATCGGGTTTTGCGCCTGTCCATATTTCAAAAGCCCTGGCACCTTGATATGTCAGCATATCCGCCCCGCCCACATAAAGTTTGCCGAACTGCTGCGCCTGTTCTATAAGCCTTGTTTTTGTGGGATTATAAACAATATCGTAAATAAGCCCGCCCGCCCCAAGGGTTTTTATAAGGTTATCGCTTAAAGGCGAAACCCCTGCGGCAAAATTTTTCATGCCAAGGGGTGTGGTGTTTATCAAAATTTTAAATTCGTTCAATGAATGTAAAAGCTCATTTTGCAGCAATTTTATCTCAACGCCTTCAAATTTTTGCCTGAACCCTTGCACTATTTGATGTGCGTTTGCAACGTTTCTTGTAAAAAGTGTTACGCTTTTAACTTTTAAGCTTACAAGTGCCGTTACAACAGCTCTTGCAGCCCCGCCTGTTCCTAAAACCGCGGCGTGTGCGCCTTCCAAATTAAAGCCTTTGGGTAAAGAGTGGATAAAGCCGTAAACATCCGTGTTATAGCCGTAAAGCGTTTTGTCATCCAAAATTTTAACGGTGTTAACAGCGCCCGACAAATTTGTGTATTCGTCAAACTGGCTTAAAAACAGTGTTGCCGCAACTTTGTGGGGAATTGTAACATTAAAGCCGTTGTAGCCCTGCGTTTTTAACATTTTAATTGTTGAAATAAGCTCTTCGGGCTTTGTTTCTAAAATATCGTAAGTGCCTTCAAAACCGCAAGAATCAAGTGCCGCACGCTGCATAACGCTTGAAAGAGAATGCGACAGCGGATATCCGATTATGCCGAATTTATACTTCATATTCTACTCCTCGTCGGGCATTGGTTTCGTAAATTTACATTCCTTATTAGAGCAATCAATCTTATTGCCGCGCTTTAAATATTTTGCAACAAGCAAACTTCCGCACTCCGGGCAGATTTCGCCTGTTGGTTTTGCCCAAACAACAAAATCACAGTCCGGATATTTGGAACAACCGTAAAAAAGCTTGCCGTAGCGCGATTTTCTTTCTATAAGTTCGCCGTCTCTTCCCGCTTTAGCGCATTTTGGGCATTTAACGCCTGTTGATACCACAATTTTTTTGCGCGCTTTGCATTCGTCATTTGTGCATTGCAAATATTTGCCGTAAGGCCCTATTTTAATAACCATATCAGAGGCGCATTTTTCGCATTTTTCATCGCTGGGCTCATCCACCGCGGGTTCAGACGAGCCGCCCTCAAGCGGCAAAATTGTTTTGCATGTGGGATAATTGGGGCAGCCCAAAAACTGTTTGCCAAAACGGCTTGTTTTTACAACCATTTTAGCCGCGCAATTCGGGCACTGTGTGTCAGATTCAACCAAAACCCTGCCCATATTATTTTTGGCGTCAACTAAAGTTTTTGAAAAAGGTGCGTAAAATTCATGCAAAACTTTGGAAGGATTTGCCTTGTCTTCTGCTATATCATCAAGTTTTAGCTCCATTGAAGCCGTAAATTTGTAATTCATAATTTCTTTAAAATGTTCAACTAGCTGTGTGCTTATTGTTCGTCCTAAAAGTGTTGGTTTTAGGGCTTTTTCAACCTTATCAACATAGCCTCTCTGCTGAATTTTGGTAATAATGGGTGCGTAAGTTGACGGGCGGCCAATGCCGTGTTCTTCAAGCGCTTTTACAAGGCTTGCTTCGGAAAACCTTGGCGGGGGCTGGGTGAAGTGCTGTTCGGAGGACAATTTCTTTAAATCCAAAATATCGCCCACTTCAAGATTGGGGAATTTTTGAACTTCTTCTTCCTCATCATCCTTATAAACCTTCAAAAAGCCGTCAAACACCACTTTTGAAGAACCTACTTTAAAAATATATTCTTTTGCTTCAATATCAACCGTTAAATTTTTAACGCTTGCACTCTCCATTTGAGATGCCACAAAGCGCGCCCAGATAAGCTTATAGAGCTTGTATTGTTCTGATGTTAAATATTTTTTAATGTCTTCGGGCGTTTTTTCAACATAAGAAGGGCGAATTGCCTCATGCGCATCTTGCACATTTTTGCCCTTTTTGGCATAAAAATTGGGGGTTTCGGGGTAATATTTTTTCCCGTAATTGTCGGTTATAAATCCTTTTGCGCTTGCGGCCGCATCATCGGATATTCTTGTAGAATCTGTTCTCATATAGGTAATAAGCCCCACAGAGCCCAATTCGCCAAGTTCAATGCCTTCATACAATTTTTGCGCCACCTGCATGGTTTTAGATACGCCGTAACCCAATTTGCTTGAGGCTTCCCTTTGAAGGGTTGAGGTTATAAAAGGCGCTTGGGGCTTGCGTGTAGTATCGCGCGGGGTGATTTTTGCAACCTTATATTTAGCGCCTTCAAGTTCGCGCAGAATTTTATCAACTTCAAGTTTGTTGTGGATTTCAATTTTGGCGTCTTTATTTTTATCATTCTTGTAACGCGCCAATTGCGCTTCAAAATTAAAATTATTTTTGGATAAAAGGGCTGTGACGCTCCAATATTCAACGGGAACAAACGCTTCAATTTCATCTTCCCGCTCGCATATCATGCGAAGCGCCACACTTTGCACCCTGCCGGCGCTAAGGCGGTAATTTTTCATTTTTTCCCATAAAATCGGGCTTATTTTAAAGCCTACAAGTTTGTCTAAAATTTG
>CAZYYK010000139.1:0-3284 GCA_964651135.1 uncultured Gammaproteobacteria bacterium
ATGGCTATAATTACTCAATAGAGAGCCTCAAAAATGATTGTAATAAAGACAAAAGAGGAGAAGCTTGTGCTGCATTAATTATGCGGCAGGGCTGGCAAATGTTGGATGATTACCCGTGGTAGTGTTATTTTAAAAGAAGATACGGTTCAATATTTAAAGCTTGCGCAATTTTAAAAACCGTTTTAAGACCGGGTTTATTAATATTTACCTCTATTTTTCCCATAAAATCAAGGCTTATGTCTGCAAGTTCAGCTAATTTTTCCTGTGTCAGCCCTGCTTGTTTTCTGTATTTTTTAATATTTTCACCCAATTTTTTGTAAAGATTTCCATATTCCATTTACTTATTTTACTGGATATGGTACAGTAATATTACTGGATGTATACCAGTAAAGGAGAAGATATGTTAAGAAAACTTGTATCAGCCTTTACCCTTGCAGAGGTTTTAATAACTCTTGCAATAATTGGCACTGTTGCCGCACTTGCAATTCCTACGGTAATTAAAAATTACCAGAAAACCCAAACTGTGACGCAATTAAAAAAGGCATATTCCGCACTTGCAAACACAACAAACCTTGCAATAGCGGATAACGGCCCTGTGTCAGGTTGGGAAGTGGGGCAAAATGCGTCAGGGCAAGCGGCTATTGATTTTTCAAACAAATATTTAATTCCATATTTAAAAGTTGCAAAAAATTGCGGTACGCAAACCACGGGAGAGTGTAAATTCCAGGCGACTGATTTAAGCAAGAAGTCAACATACGCACTTGGCACAGAACACGCAAGATTTTATTTAGCGGATGGAACACTTATCGCAGTAACGGTATTTACTGACCCTATCTATGCAGATGTAAGAATTGACATTAACGGCCAAAAAGGCCCGAATATTTACGGCAGAGATGTTTTTTTGTTTAACTATCGTATTTATATGGGCAATTTTTCGTCTCATTGTTTAACAACAGAATCAAGGACAAGCCTGCTTTCAGATTCGGCAAGCCGCTGCAATAAAAACCAAAGCGGGTTATGCTGTGCCACCCTTATAATGAAAGACGGCTGGCAGATATCTGACGATTACCCGTGGTGATTTTACAGCCACACGCTTAATTTATTTGCTTTCTTGAAAAGTTCATATGTGTTCTGCATCAAAATTGCAATGGTCATTGGCCCGACACCGCCCGGCACAGGCGTTATAAAGCCTGCAACATTTTTTACGCTTTCAAAATCAACATCGCCCGTTAATTCGCGGTCTTTACCCCTTGTAATCCCCACATCAACAACAACTGCGCCTTCTTTTACCATATCTTTTGTAATTAAATGCCTGATACCCGTTGCACTTATCAAAATATCAGCACGGCAGGTAATATCACCTAAATTTTTAGTTCTGGAATGCGCCACGGTGACCGTTGCATTACGGTTCAAAAGAAGCAGCGCCAAGGGCTTGCCCACAATGTTTGAGCGCCCCACAACCACTGCGTGTTTGCCTTCCAGCTCAATTCCGTATTCGTTTAGAAGTTTTATAACCCCTAAAGGCGTGCAGGGTATGGTATAGGGGTTTGTTTGCGTTACAAGTTTGCCCAAATTCAGCGGGTGAAAGCCGTCCACATCTTTTTTGGGGTGAATTTTATCAATAAATTCCTGGTCGTTCAAGTGCTTTGGCAGGGGCAATTGAAGCAAAATTCCCGTTGTGTCTTCATCTTTATTCAACTTATCTATAACATCACTCAGCTCTTGCGCTGTTATGTCTTCGTTTAGCCTTATTATATTTGAATTTATGCCGCATTCGCGTGCGGCTTTTTCTTTTTGCCTTACATAAATTTGGCTTGCCGCGTCATTTCCCACCAAAATCACCGCCAAATTCGGCTTTAAAATGGATTCTCTTGTGGATTCTTGCATCTCCAATTTTAAATTTTCCAAAATTGTTTTTGAAAGTTTTTTCCCGTCTAAAATTTTTCCCGTCATAATCCCTCCTTTTGCGGCAAATTAAGCCTTACATAAAAATCTTTAATTGCACCTTTAATGTTTTCATTCATATTATCCGTATTTGAAAAATCCTCAATAATCCCCAAAATATCAAGCCCCCAGGAATTTAGCTGCTCAAGTGCGGGGTTAATTTCGTCTTTTTTGACCCTGTTTAAAATAATGCCAAACTGCCCTCTGTCCGCGTATTTGCTTGAAAATTCATAGATATTGCTTGCAAGATGAATTGAAGCGTTATTTGCGTTTGTAACAACAAGGGCGGTATCTACGGGGTAATCAACAAGCTGGTTTAAATATTTCAGGTCAAATTCGCAGTCAAATATAACAAAATCGTACCTGTCTATTAATTTTACAAGTGCTTCGTTCATCTGGTGTGTAATGGGGCAGCGGCAGTCTTTTGAAGCAACAAGCCAGGACACAATAATATCAACGTTTTCATCAACATTTACTATAATATCTTCAAGCGCCCATTCAATGTATTCCTGTTTTGTCATACCTTCGGGAATGCCCGTTTTATATTCGTGTTTGCCGCTTCTGATACCGTATATGGTGGAGCGGATTTTAAGCCCGAAGCGCTCGGGCAGTTCGCACGTCAGGTCATTATCAACCAGAAGGATTGTTTTTTGCGGGTGCATTTCTTTTATAACCTCGCAAAACGCGCGTGTTAAGGTTGTTTTGCCGCTTCCGCTTTTTCCGATTAGTGCCAGGGTTGATGTCATTTAATACCTCTCAAATTTTCACTCAATTTTTTTGTAAGCTCAATTGCGCAAATGGCCTCCTGCACGCTTAAAGAGCTGCACCCGCAGGAAGGCGTTATAAAACTTTGCTTTAAAATAAGCTCTTTTGGGATTTTTTTGCGGGTCAGATAATTTATGGATTCTTCAAATTTTTCCATTGCCTTGTTTTCATCAAGCCCGCAAAGCGCTTTTTTATCAAGCGTGGGAATAATTCCAAGTGCCAAAAAGCCGCCTTTTTCCATAAAACTTTGAATTTGCGCCGCGTAAGTTGAAATATTTTGCGTAAAAGAAAAAGCGTCAAAGTTAATTATATCAACGTTTGCGTTTATTGCAACGTTCCAATCCGTTTTGCCGCAGCAATGAATACCCGATAATGCGCCGAATTTTTTAATTATATCTGAAATTTCACAAATTATTTTAATGACATCCGCGTTTTTAACGGTTAAAAAGGCGCATGAGCCCACTTGTGACGCGGAAGGTTCATCCATAAAAATTATGGGTTTGGCGCAGGCGCACGCCTTATTAAATTCTTTTATCTGCCACAAAGCCTTTAATGTTAAGGATTTTGTCAAAACT
>CAZYYK010000140.1:0-3260 GCA_964651135.1 uncultured Gammaproteobacteria bacterium
CACGATACGTCTTGTCTCTGAGGTTCTGGAATCAAACGGTTCAACCTCAATGGCTTCCACCTGTGCCACCTCAATGGCGCTAATGCAGGCAGGCGTTCCCGTTAAATGCATGATTTCAGGTGTTGCAATGGGTTTAATTAAAGAAGGCGACAAAGACATCGTCCTTACCGATATTCAAGGTCTTGAAGATTTCTTGGGCGATATGGACTTTAAAGTAACAGGCTGTGACACAGGAATTACCGCCCTTCAAATGGATATGAAAATTAAGGGCATTTCAAACGTAACGCTCCGTCGTGCGCTTGAACAGGCAAAAGAAGGCAGATTACACATTTTGGGTAAAATGCAAGAATCTATTACAAAGCCTGCCGAAGACCTGTCACAATACGCACCAAGGCTTTATACAATGATGATACCGACAGAAGACATAGGAACGGTAATCGGGCCGGGCGGCAAAATGATTAGAAGCATAATTGACGCCTCGGGCGCTGAAATTGATATTAAAGATAACGGCTGCGTTACGGTTACATCAAACGATAAAGAAGGTGCAGACATTGCAATGACTATGATAAAAGCGCTTACATTCAAGCCTGAAGCCGGCATGGTTTTAAAAGGCAGGGTTGTAAGAATTATTCCTATCGGCGCTTTTGTTGAACTTGCACCCGGAAAAGACGGCATGGTGCATATTTCACAAGTGTGCAATGAAAGAATAGACACAATCGAGCCGCATTTAACAATAGGCAAAGAAGTTATTGTGAAAGTTATGAAAATTGATGAAAAAGGAAGAGTGAACTTAACCATAAAGGGGGTAAGTGAAAATGAAAAAGCGAAATTTGATTAAAACTTTTTTGGCACTTTTTGCGGCCGCAATTGTTTCAACAGGCTGCACAACCGTAAGTTACATCGGTGATGATTATGATGCGCTTAAAACAAAAGCAATTCAAACAAACGAGGGTTTTTATATCCTCACTTACGCAAAAACTTCCACAGACCAAAATATAGATATGAAAACGGGCGTTACTCAAACGCCCGTTCAAAATGTCCTGGGGGTTTATGTTGAAATTACAAATAAAAACGCAATAAATTATATTACCTATTTAAAAGATTTTGACATCAGGCTCAATTCAAAAACAGCGGAAGTTATTACGCCATCAATGTATATAAACGCCTATCAAAGCGATCAAACAGGCGTATATGCAAGTTCGCAGGCGTTAGCGCCCACTTTATCGAATATAGCAAAAATTTCAAACAATTTTCAACCGCAAGACCAGCAGCGGGCGGTTATAATGGCAAATGCCGAAAACACTTTAAGCAAACAAATTAATGATGTGGTAGACAGCATAAGCAAACATTCTATCACAACCGCTAAAGTTATAGGGGCGGGGGAAAAAGAATATTTTTATATTTTTGTAAAAGGCGATGAGGACGATATGCCCCTAACCCTTAATTACAAAGACTTAAACTATACTTTCGGCGTTAAAGATAACCAGCCTTTATAAAAACAGCAAAAACCCGCCTTAAAATGGCGCAAGGGGCTGTTTCTAAGGAAAACATGTATGGAAGATAAAAAAAGAAAATACAGTGCAAAATGCGGCAACCTTGTGTTAATTTTTGTTATGGCGCTTGCAGGTTTTGTTGCGCTTGCAGGTTTTGCAGTTGATGCAAGCTTTTTTGTTTTAACGCGCTTTAAACTTCAAAAAGCAACAGAAACAACCGCAATGGCAACGGCCTCTTACTTAAAACAGGGCACAGCGCAAACCCAGGCGCCTGAAATTTTCAAGCTTTTTCAAGCCAAAGGGTCTGAATTAGAACATGGCAAAATAACAAACATAAAAGAAGGCACGGTTTCAATTGAAGGCACAACACACCCTGCCGTTGAAATTGAAACGCAGGCAAGCGCCCCAACGCATTTTTTGCGCATTGTGGGCTTGAGCCACATAACATTTAACGCAAAAGCAGGGGCTGTTTCAATAGAGAAGGTTTATAATAAAAGTGCGGGCGATACAATTGAGCTTAATGAAATTTTAACAGATAAAAACGGTTCTGATTTTAAAATTTCTTTAGACAGCGGCTACTTTGTTTTTGGGGGATTTAAGGGGGAAGATAGCAGCACAATGTGGCAGGATTTAGGCTGCAAAGCGTCTGCAGGCTTTATTCCCACCCTTGTGGGCGGCAGAGAATATAACCTTATTTGTGCGGATTCTTCTTTTGATTTATCCGAAGACTGCCCTGATGGCACAAAAGCGGGCAGTATGGAATTTATAAAGGTTTTTAGAACAGAGGCCTGCCGCGACTTAAGAGAAGGCACAGATGTGACACTTACGGTTGAAAACAATGTCAAACTTGTTCCGACTTCACTTTTTGAATAAAAAGAGGTAAAAATGAAAAAATATAAAGCACAACATATCATAGAATTTGCAATTTTGTTTCCCTTTCTTGTTGCTTTGTTTGTTTTATGCATGCAACTGGGCCACGCCCTAACCTTAAATTTCAAATTTGCAAATGTTATGAATCAGACAATTAACAAAGCGGCATTCACAAGCCCCACAAGTGCTGAAATTGAACAAACGGCAAGGCAAAACCTTATTTCAAGCAAATTCCCCAATGCCGAAAACGTTTCTGTTAACATAATAAAAGTGCACGATATGGCTGTTGTTATAGGAAAATATCAATATAAAACGCCTCTGCATACGGTGAAAGCCGTTTTTGAATCAACACCCGAAGATTTTGTTTCAAGCGTTATTATCCCCGTAAATGAAGCAATTCTAAGGGAAAACACCTACAATATGACGCAAGGTGATCTTGACGCCTTTATTCACAATTTGGATGATTTAAACACCCAAATATACAACGAAATGCACCCGTAAAGTTATATGAAAGCGCCCTTTTGTTTTTATGCTAAAATATAATTAAGAGGCTATTATTTATGGGCGATAAAAAGACTTTAATTTTAATTGACGGGCATGCACTTGCTTTTCGCAATTTTTTTGCGTTTGAAAGAACAGGCATGCAAACTACCGACCACAGGCCAACTTGGGCTGTTTACGGGTTTTTTAAGTCTTTGTTTGAACTTTTAAAAAACCATAAAATCCAAACAGACGCCATTGCCGTTGCCTTTGATGTTTCCAAAAAAACCTTTAGGCTTGAAAAATATGAAAATTACAAGGCAAACCGCCTTACCATGCCTGATTCCCTGCGCTCACAAATGGGTTTAATTACTCAAGGGCTAGACGCTTTTAACATCCCGATTTACATAAAAGAGG
>CAZYYK010000141.1:0-3142 GCA_964651135.1 uncultured Gammaproteobacteria bacterium
AAACAGCAAAAGGCAGCGTTGGCTAAAATAAATATGGCAGATATTGAAAAAAGACTGCACGAAAACCCTGAAGTTCTAATGATATTACAAAACGACCCCGAAGCACTTGGGGAAGTGCAAAAAGATCCGCAAAAACTGGTTCAAATTTTAGATTACGTTGAAGAAGCCAAAAGGCAAGCACAAGCGCAGCCTCAGGCGCAGGCACAAAATAGCTTTATTACAACAAAGCCGCAAAACGGGATGAATATAACGCCCCAGCCGGAACCTTCCGTTCAACAGCCGCAGGGTTCCGCTCAAACGGCACAGGCTTCCGCCCAACCGCCGCAAACACCACAGCAACAGGCGCGCGGCAGAGATTCTTACAGCTATATTCCATCTTCAGAACCCGTTAAATATTCTACCACCTTAAGCGATGAGCAAATACAAAAGGTTAATGCCGCAATTGCAAAAGCTGACGCCGTTGCTGCAAGCTCAATGATATTTTAGTTAAATCAAAATTTTTATTGCGCACTTAATTAAATTGTAGGTCCACCTTAAAATAATAAGTCCGCCCAATATTCCTACAACGGAATCTAGGAATATAAGCCCTAAATATTTCCCCAACAGCAGCACCGCTATGGTTAAAACAGATATCAAAACATCCGCTAAAATATGCAGGTAAGCGCCCTTATAATTAAGATTTTCGTGATGTTCACATTCGCAACACCCTTCATGATGGTGTTTTTCGCCCATAATTAAAATACATACAAGATTTACAACAAAGCTGAAAACCGCCACAATAATTGCCGTGTTAAAAGATATAGGCTCAGGCTCAAAAAACCGCATTACGGATTCATTTATAATTATAATTGCGGTTATTCCAAGTAAAATAGCGCTTGTATAGCCGCCAAGCGCATTTAATTTTTCCACTTTATCCTGATATCTTTCAGCAATAAGGAAAACAACATAAGTGATAAAAAGCGCTAAAACATGCGCTCCCATGTGCAGCCCTTCTGTTACAAGCGCAATTGAGCGCGTTATAAGCCCGTAACCGATGCATAAAACCGCCGCCGCTATTGACATTAGAAGTACTACAAGCGTTTTATTCTTTAAACGTATACTCTTCTCATCCATTTTGACCCGCCAATCTACCAACTATATTTTAGCAAAAAGGCTTGAATTTGTACACAAAAAATTAAAAGACCCTGCTGTTAGCAAGGTCATTTTGTTGTTGTGCTTCGGGATTGTGTTGTTAGGTGTTGATAATGCTTATCATATAATTTTATCTAATTGTCTGCTCTTGGTTTCTTCCAGGCCTTTTTGGATTGATTCTGCCCTTTGTGTAACCTTCGGTGTAAATATCGTTTCCAAAGCCTTTTTTACAATTCCGGCAAAACCTGTAAAAAGACCACCTTCCACTATGTTTAGATTACTTGGTTCAGTTTCAATTCCATAGTTAGTTTGGACACCTGCCTTAAAGCTTGGCGTATAATTTAGTGTACTATTTACATTTCTTATTGGATTAATACTTAACATTTTCTTTTTCTTTGTCCTCTTGTTTTGTGTTTATTTAGTGTTTTATGAACACTTTATCTTTATACTTATACTATATACCCAAAAATTGTTTTTGTCAACCCCTTTTCTAAAAATTTTTTTTTCTTGATATTATTGGGTTTCAGCAATTATGTTATATTTTTAACTAAGAATTGTTAAAATTACACTTTATTCCGCTAGTTAGGTTACTTTCACAATCACCCGATAGGGCAATTGCAAAAATTTAATCAAACGCCTATTATATAAGTAATCTTTTTCATACTTCCAGCTATTCTTAATTCCAGACAGTTTGGACTCATTTGGGTCCTTTTTTTTATATATACTGTGTTTTGCAGATATTTGATATACCCCAAATGGGTGATATAATATTACCCATGTAAGCTATATTATAATTTTATCTTTTGTTTTAATATGACAATCATGTACTCTGAAGAGGTATAGTATGGTAAAAGGAATCCTGGCGCTGTGTATAGCGAACAAGCTGACTTCTAGAGAGATTGAAGTATTACGTTACTTGATAGAAGGTAAAAATAACACTCAAATTGCAACTATTTTATTTGTAAGCATCAACACAATCAAGGCACACGTAAGTTCTATAATGGCAAAATTTGGTGTAAGAAGCAGGGTAGAAGTTGCGGTAAAAGCAATACGGCTAAATTTAGACAGGTTATAACAACAACCGCATCCTACCATGACTTTTCCAAAAGGAGCTTGGAAGAATCTCCTTTATTTGGCGCAGCCCTTGCAATCTTTGTAACTTCCTTTAAGTTTATCGTTATAGGTTGTATGCAAGAATTTGTGAGCCTCATGCGAATTCGGCGCGCCCAAATGTTCTTTATAAAGCTTTTGAACATCCGGATTTTCGTGCGATTTTCTGATAGGCAAGCCTGCATCATCCTTATAAAGCCCCAATGCACGCTCTTCTCTGATATGAGAATTGTTGCAGCTTCTGGGCTGCCCGCCGCCGCTAATGCAGCCTCCGGGGCATGCCATAACTTCAAGCATTTGGAATTTGGCGGTTTTGTTCTTAATTTCTTGAATTGCTTTTTCAGCTTCAGCAAGTGTTGAAACAACCCTTACAATCACTTTTGTATCTTTAAGGTTAAGTTCAACATCGCGTGAATGGTTTACAACACCTCTCAAGGCCTTAATATCAGGGTTTGGAAGCGTTTCACCGGTTGCAACCTCATAGGCAGTTCTAACCGCAGCTTCCGCCACACCGCCCGATGCGCCAAAAATCATTCCGGCACCCGTGTATTCGCCAAACGGAGAATCCGGGTTTTGTGCTTCCAGCTTGCCAAAGTCAATCCCTGCTTCTTTTATCATTCGTGCCAACTCCTGGGTTGTTAAAACATAATCCGTGTCTTGCACACCGTCTTGTGATAATTCGGGGCGCTGAGCCTCAAATTTCTTGGCAGTACAGGGCATAATTGCCACAGATACAATGTTTTCCTTTGTGTAGCCTTCGTAATATTTGGGCAGATATTCTTTAATAACAGGTGAAAACATAGACATTGGAGAGCGCGCCGTTGAAAGGTGATTCAACATTTCGGGGTGCGCTGATTCAATATATTTAACCCATGCCGGACAACAGGATGTAAACAGCGGC
>CAZYYK010000142.1:0-3103 GCA_964651135.1 uncultured Gammaproteobacteria bacterium
CTTGTCGAGTCGTGCAAAATTCTTGAATTTTGCCGACAAGAGAAGAACCCTGAGCCGTAGGAACGAAGTGACTTACGGAAAAGGGTGAGAGCCTTTATCTACCTTGTTTTCAATGAACAAAAGCGGAAGACGGGGCTCGAACCCGCAGCCGCCTGCTTGGAAGGCAGGTACTCTACCAATTGAGTTACTTCCGCGTCTTATATAAAATAATACTACAAAAAAACTTCGGCACAAGTTTTTGCGTGGTTTTATAAATTTTATACAAAAATTAACAAAATTGGCATAATTTTAATAGCGTGGTATAATTTTTTTGATGAAAAAGATTGTCGGAATTCTTTTTATACTATTTTTTGTTTGCACCAACCTTGTTTTTGCGCAGGATAAGCTTACTTTCATCTACATTAACGGCTCAAACAACAACGATTTAAAAATGAAAAAGTGGTTTTTTAAAGGCATTGCAAAGTTCCACCCTATTTTAAAAACAACTTTTGAAAATGATGAATTTGCCCAAAAAAAGATTTTAAAACACGGAAAATATTCAATTGCAAGCGAGCCTAAAGTTTTCTTTTGGGGGGATTTAAGCAAACCCGAACTTGAAAAATTGAAAGAGGATTTAACCATAATGGATGTGGTGAGCCCCAAACTTGCCCAATTAGTGCGCAGGCTTTTTGCTTTGTGCATCCATGATGCAATTTGGGTTTCAAAGTTTGAAAATATGCATCCGATTGTTGAAATGCTCCATGCGCAGGTTTTGGACGAACATAAAAAAGGCAATCAAACCATTTTGCTGGGTTATAGTGCGGGAAGCTTTATAACTTATGAATACTATTTCTTGAAATTGCCCGCAATGTCTAAAGAAGATATTTTGGAACTTGTTGATATGAATGCCAGAAGCAGGGAGTTTTTCAAAACATTAAGCGTTGATAACACCTGTATGGACGCCTTGATAAGAAGCGACCTTATAACTTACGATACTGACAGAAGGCTTTGCGCCACTGATGATTATGAATATTTTAAAATAATTTCAAGCCGGATGAACACTTTTACAAAAAAGCACTGTGCGCCTAAAAATTCTATAAAAGGCGTTATAAATTATGCAAGCCCGATTGTGCTTTTCTTTTCAGACCCTTCAGACCCTAATCAAAAATTCCCTGCCGTTAAAGCCAAGGTTTACAAGCATGTTGTTGAAAATGATTTATTTTATTTGACGCTTAATTTTGCAGATGACCCCATGGGCTATCCTTTGACGGGCAATATCAATGTTACAGATGTCCAAAGGCTTGCAGATATTAAAATCAACCCCAGTCACGGGTTTTTCTATGATAAATCAGATATCAAAACTTACCACACTTTTTTAACGGCACACACATCTTACTGGAAAACATCGAAACTTTTTGCCAAATCTGTTGTGGGGGCGTACAAAGAAGGGTATAACTATTTTTATTCTTCCTCTTTGAATGAATCATTGTAGAATTCATATTTTTATGTAAAACTTTTTATTTTTTATTTACAAAAATATTTTTTACTTAAAAAACATCTTCAAAAAGTTCTTTCATTAAGAATGTAAATTTTAATTTTTCTTGATTTTTCAAAGGGCATGAAACAAAAACAAAAAAAAATAAATTTCAAGTATTGATAAGGCATGTTCGATTTGCTTATAATATAAATAAGTCAAGAAGAAAAGAAGTACACTTGAAAGGAGTGATGGCAAAAAATAGCTGCTTATGGGAATGGGAGAAAGCTATTAAAGAAAGAAAAGTTAGGATGTTTGAGAGAAGATGTTAAGCGGCTCAAGCGAGGCTGCTAGAGTTTAGGGGAAAAATTATATTAATGCGGATTTTGTAAAATCTGCATTAATATTTTTTATAGATTTTTAAAGGTTTTTGACCGCTCTTTTTTGCAATTTAAAACTTGCTAAAAATTTGAACTTAGTATATAATTATTGCAACAAAATTCAAAAAATACGAGTAAAAGTTTGGTAGATTTTAAAGGAGAAAGTATGAAAATTTTCAAAAAATTATTGCTTATGGCGGCAGCTTTTGGTCTTATGTTGCTTCCGGTACAGGCAAAATCGCAATTTGGCGATGTTAAAGAGGGCTATTGGGCCTATAATGAAATTGCAAGTGTAGTTGCAGACGGCACAATGTCTCTTGCATCGGGCAAAAATTTCGTTCCCGAAGGAACAGTTAAAAGAGTTGAATTTGTTCAAATGCTTTTAAAAGTTTTGGGGCATAAAGACCTTGTTGTAAACACCCAAAACACTTTTCAAGATGTTACACGCACAACCACAGGCTATTATGACATCTTGAAATCAAAACAATTGGGCCTTGTATACGGCTACCCTGACGGCAATTTCTTGCCTGAAAGGCTGATGAGCAAGGCAGAAGTTACCTCTGTTATGAGCCACATTACAAAAGGCGATTACAAAGATTTGTCGGTTTTAAAGGGCTTTGTTGATGTTGATAAAATCCCTGCTTGGGCAAAATATCAATACACAAAAACAACAAAATTGGGCCTTTATGTTAATCACCCTGATGTAAAAGCGTTTGAGCCCGAACGCAATATCACAAGGGCAGAGGTTGCAGTTCTTTTATACAAACTTAAAAACTCACTAAATCATGTTCAAGATAAATATCTTGGCAAAAGCGCTGCTGAAACAGTTCTTGGCACAGAACACTTAAATGTTTACAAAAAAGCCGCAACTAACGAAGTTACAATTACAAATTTAAGAAAAATTATTAAATGTGGCAACGTTTTAAAAGTTAAATTCTGTGAACTGTTCAAATCTAAAAAGTCGGATGAGGGCGATGTTGTATCATTTGTCTTTGATAAAGACGTTTACACACAAGAAGGAACTTTGGTAATTCCGGAATTTGTATTAAAAGAGCTAAGACATATTGCGGATTCCTCTGACAGTCTTAAAAGAAACAGAGGAAGAAGAGGGTTGGATATTTTAAACATCCTTCAGAAAGATGACTCTGTCAGTGTTGTAATTGAATCTAAAGATTATGGCGATAACATTGAGGTTGATATTAAGCTTTTAAAATTGGCAAAGGAATTAGGCGGCAAGGTGTTGACTAATGACTTTAATTTAAATAAGGTT
>CAZYYK010000143.1:0-3072 GCA_964651135.1 uncultured Gammaproteobacteria bacterium
AATTGCGGGTATGAAAGCAACAGTCCCTGGAAAGATCTGATCGGAAATCCCCTTGGAGCCAATGTGGTTCAACCAACAAGCAGAACTGCATTTTATACCCAAGACGGCATATTTTATGTAATTTATGCCCATATGGGATCAGGCACCGAAGTTGATGATGTATATGTTGATTTAAACGGTTCTAAAAAACCGAATGTCAGGGGGCGTGATTTATTTATTTTTCTCAGAACAAATAAAGGCATTTTGCCGTATTGTTATAATAATACATATGTTAATATTAACAATAGCTGTTCAAAAACAGGCGGCGGGGGCTGCTGTGCCGCAAAAATTGCACGCGACGGCTGGCAGATTAAAGACGATTATCCGTGGTAAAAACTAACGCACTGCCGCTTTTAATACCCTTCCCCTATGGTGTCAATGGCTTCAACCCTAATGTCTGTTATAAGTTCGGAGTATGAAATAACAACAATTGTGGGAATGTGCCGCTCAAGCATTTGATATAAAGGCAGGCGTATGCGCGGAGAACAAAGCACAACGGGCTGACGCCCAATGCTTCTGTGTGCGCGCATAAGGGTGTTTGCGGTGGCTTCAATAAGTTCTTGCACCTGCATAGGGTTTAAAAGAAACATTGTGCCCAATTCCGTTCTTTGGCAGCTATCATCAAGCATTTTTTCCCATTCGCTTGAAAGAGTAAGAGCATAAAGCACTTTATCCTGCGAATTTGCAAGGCAAATTTGCCGCCCCAGTGCCGCCCTTAGGCGTTCCGATAAAATATCAGGCTCTTTTGAAAAACGGGCATAATCGCACAGGCGTTCAAAAATAAATATAATATCTTTAATTGAAACTTTTTCCCTTATAAGGTTCACAAAAATCTTTCTTAAATCCGAGGTTGAAATAATGGTGGGAACAAGGTCATTTACAAGGGTTGGGTCTTGAGATTTTACAAGCTCCATAAGCTTTAAGACGTCTGTTTTTGTCATAACCTCATCAACATATTTCCTCACGCAGTCCTGAAGGTGGGTTACTATAACATCCACGCTGTCAACGGCTGTTATTTTGTCTTTTTCGCCAACATATTCAGGGTCAATCCAATAAGCTTGCGATTGATAAGTGGGGTCAACGCTTACAATAACGTTATCGGGAAGCGTTTTGCCAAGCCCTTCCCACTGTTCCGCTATAACCATAAATTTCCCGGGGTATACGGTTCCTGTTGATACCGTATTGCCGCGGATTGAAATCAGATATTCGTTATCGGATATGGCGGATGAGTCCATAATTCTTATGTTTGGGATAATGTAGCCCAATTCATCCGTTACCCTTTGCCTTAGTGCCGCAATTTTTGCCAAAAGCTGGCCGTCTTGATCCGGATCTGCAATAACAAGAAGGCCTGAGCCCACCTGCAGGCTTAAAACATCAACCCCCAGGCGTTCATACATTTTATTCGGGTTCACTAAATCCTGCATGTTCTGCTTAACCGCATCCAGCTGCCCCAATTGCGCCTGCACATCTTGATTTACGCTTATTGCAAAGCTTGCAAGCGCTATTACAACAACGAATAAAAGGAAAGGCCACCAGGGAAGCCCCGTCATGGGGCTTGTTACAATAATAAGCCCTAAGAAAGCACATGCAAAAAACAAGCTCTGCGGTTTTGCCAAAAGCTGGCTGGCTAAATCTTTACCTAAAGAGCCGCCCGCCGCGGTTGAGCGCGTCATTACTATACCTGCAGAAATTGCCATAAGCAAAGACGGCACTTGCGATGCCAAACCGTCGCCTATTGTTAAAAGGGTATATTTTGAAACAGCGTCTGCCAAAGGCATTTGGTTCATTAAAGTACCTATGCACAAGCCGCCTATAATGTTTATAACAACAATAATAATGCCCGCAATTGTGTCCCCTTTAACGAATTTCATTGCACCGTCCATTGAACCGAAAAGGTTAGATTCCCTCTGCAAGTCTTCGCGCCTTTTTATGGCTTCTTCAGGCGATATCAACCCTGCGTTAAAATCCGCGTCAATGGTCATTTGTTTGCCCGGCATAGCGTCCAGTGCAAACCTTGCGGCAACTTCCGCGATACGTTCCGCACCTTTTGTAATAACCAAAAACTGTACAATTGTGATAATTAAGAATATAACACCGCCCACAATCAAGTTTCCGCCTGTTACAAAGTGGCCGAACGAATCCACAACTTCGCCCGCATCGCCTTTTGCCAAAATCAAACGGGTTGCGGCAATTGATAAAACAAGACGAAACATTGTGCCGATAAGGATAATTGACGGAAACGAAGCCAATTCCAGCGGCTTTTGAACGTAGAGAGAAATCATCAAAAGCACAATGCCCAGAGTTATGTTTAAACAGATTGAAAAGCTTATAACCCAGGTTGGCATTTCTATAAGCAAAATCAAAATAAGGCATATTACAAAAATTGCCAAAAATATTTCGCTTATAGGATTATTTTGTTGTGCTTGCGCTTGCGCCATTTAAGCCTTCCTTTTGGATTATTCTCCCCCTGAACCTTTATAAATTCCGAATGCAGTTTGTATTATTTGAAGCTGTGTTGAAAAATTAGCGTCCACAACCCCGTTAGAGGTTAAAAGCGTGCAGCTGCCTTTTTCAATTTCTTCGTCCGGTATAATTAATATTTTAGCCTCAAAATGAGAATTTGCCAAAATTTCGGGAATTGAGGCTTTTGCAAATTCCAGTTCTTCGGGCGACACTTTTATGGTGATTTTTGCTTCATCCACACTCACCTGGTTCAAAACGCCTTCCAAAATGCCCTTAAGAATGTTGTCTGAAAGCTCCACCTCTTTGTTAATGATTTTTTTGGCAACTTCAACGGCAAGTTCCAAAATATCTTTTGAAACGTAGTCGTAAACATCGTTTTTCATGGCTAAAAAATTGCTCAGCGCTGTTTTTAAGCTTTCAATATCCTTGCTTGCCTTATCAAGGCCGTTTTTGTAGCCTTCTTTTGCCGCAAGTTCGCGAATGCTCTGCGCTTCTTCCTGTGCACGCGAAACAAGGGTTCTTTCATCAATTCTGCGATATCCCCTACGCCTGTCGCCGCGCCTTCTTTCA
>CAZYYK010000144.1:0-3053 GCA_964651135.1 uncultured Gammaproteobacteria bacterium
TTTTTGCGCGAATATTTTAACTTAATTATATCATAAAATGAACTTTTTTAAAAATTTCTCGTTATAATAAATGTAGATTAGGAAAAAACAAATGGACGAATTATCAACACTCATTAAGGAAGCAAAGCCTTTATATTACAAAAATAAAGCAAGAAAAGAAAAAATCAAAAAAGCATGCCTGCTTTTGTTTGTAATGTTTTCTGTGGGGCTTGGCGCAATTGGCGGCTATAATTTGAATTCAATAAATTCCATAACAAGCGCCTCAATTACCGAAGAAAGCGTTGTTCCTGTTGATGAATACGGCCTAATAACGGTGACATATTGAGAGAAATAATCAAAGAATACAAATGTAAAGTAAGAAAAATCATAAAGAACTTTACAGGCACATATAATGAAGATATAGAGCAGGAAGTTTATATTAAAACCTGGAAAAATCTTTCAAAATACAATGAACAAAATAAGTTCAAACAATGGATTTGTGCCCTGACTTCAAATGTGTGCCGCGATTATCTTAAATCCAAAGCCCACAGGGCAGATAACAACACAATTTATGACAGCGAAACCTTAAATAACATCCGGGATAATAAACAGGAAAATTTGACAGATAGCAAAGAAAGACAGAAAAATATATTAAAAGAAATAAACAGATTGCCTTCAAAATTAAAACAAATTATTATATACTATGAGCTGGAAGAAAAAGGCTACGAGGAAATTTCAGCAATTTTAAACATACCCGTGGGAACGGTTAAATCAAGGTTACATAACGCACGTGAAATTTTACGTGAAAAGTTGAAATATTTAATATAAAGGAGAAAAATTTATGAACAAGAAGATTTTAGCAGCAACCTTATGCTCAATGGTTCTAATGGCAGGCACGTGTGCGTTTGCAGCGTCCGATGAACTATGCTCGAAGCCCGCGATGGCGCCCAAAAAAGGTTTTGAATTTAAAACCAGAATGAAGAGCGAAGAGCACAAAGTCAGAGTTGCGGAATTTGAAAAACGTCTTAATTTGACTGCCGAACAAAAGGCAACAATTGAGAAAAACCGCGGAAAAAGCCAAAAAAAGATTGAAGCCATAAGAAAACAAAAAGAAAAACTTATGGAAGAAGAACGCCAGGTTTTAGAACAAAACCGCAAGGATTTTGAAGCTGTTTTAACGCCCGAACAAAAGACAGAGCTTGGAAAAATAAAAGCGGAAAAAAGGGCAAAATTTGAGAAAATGAAAAAAGACGGCAAATTTAAAGAAAATTACAAACATAAAAAATACAAAAAAGGCTGCCCTGTTGCAAAGTAACAAGCAGTTAATAATCCGTCAAAAAACCCCATGAAAATGGGGTTTTTTATTGTGGAGTTTTTTGAATTGGTAATCACCTGTAATTTACATCTTTAACATACTTCCGCATTATTTCGCATATTTCCCTGAATCCGCTGTCTGAATAGGTTTTTTCATTGCGCATTGAATCATCCAAAATTTTTGAAGGAACAAATTTTTGAAGATAATATCTTTTAGCACCCATTATCAATTTCCCGATTTTTTTGAAATCCTCAAAATCAAGCTGCGATTTTACAACCGTTGTGCGAAATTCATAATCAACACCGCTTTTCATAATTAAATCAATGCTTTGCTGAATTTTAGAGGTGTCAAAATTAACATTTGTAATTTTTGGATATTTTTCAAGCGGCGCTTTTATATCCATTGCAATGTAATCAAGCAAATTTTCCCCCAGCATATTTTCTAAAATACAAGGGTTGGTGCCGTTTGTATCAAGCTTTATTAAAAAATCCGAAGCTTTTATTTTTGCTGCAAAATCCTTCAAACCGCTCTGCAGTGTGGGCTCGCCGCCCGTTATCACAACACCGTCCAGCTTTCCTTTTCTTGTGCCTAAAAATTGAAAAAAATCTGACACGCTTAATATATCAGATTTTTTTGCAAATAGTTCGGGATTGTGGCAGTAGCCGCAGTGAAAATTGCAGCTGCATGTAAACACAATACAAGAAATTTTACCCGCATAATCCAAGAGGGACGATTTTTGCAACCCGCCTATCACAAAAGGCATTTTTCTTTTGCCTCGTTGAATTTGAAGGTTTTTCTCATTTTGAATTCTGATTGTTTGCCCTTATTCCACTGGTTAACAGGGCGTATATAGCCCACTATCCTTGAATACACTTCGCACTCTTCCTTGCATTTCGGGCACAGTTCATTTTCGCCGCGCAGGTAGCCATGGTTTGGGCACACCGAAAAAGTGGGCGAAAAGGTGAAATACGGCAGATGATAGTTTTCACAAACCTTTTTTACAAGGTTTTTCATACTTGCTGCGCTTGAAAGCCGCTCCCCTGCGAAAATATGCACAACCGTGCCGCCCGTGTATTTTGTCTGCAAATCATCCTGATGATCCAAAAGCTCAAAAATATCGTCCGTGTAATTAACGCTAAGGTGTGTTGAATTTGTGTAGTAAGGATTAGAATGCTGTTCGTAATATTCTTTATCGTTTGCGCATTTTATATTTATCAAATTTTCTTTATCCAGCTTTGCAAGGCGGTAACTTGTGCCCTCTGCGGGTGTTGCTTCAAGGTTGTAATTGTTCCCTGTTTCTTTTTGAAATTCAATAATTTTTTCTCTCATAAAATCCATTGTTTCAAGCGCAAAGTTTTTGCCTGCATTTGACCCTATATTGCAATCAAGCAAATTCGAACATGCTTCGTTCATTCCAATAAGCCCTATTGTTGAAAAATGGTTTTTCCAATACACCCCGAAGTGTGATTTTATATCCCTTAAATAGAATTTTGTGTAAGGATAAAGGTTGGCGTCCGTCAGTTTTTCAAGCAAATCGCGTTTAATTTCAAGCGATTTTTTGGCAAGTTGCATACGTTTTTCTAAAAACTCAAAAAATTCAGCCTTGTTTTTTGCAAGATATGCAATTTTAGGCAGATTGATTGTAACAACGCCCACCGAACCCGTCAAAGGGTTTGAGCCGAAAAGCCCGCCGCCGCGGTATTCAAGCTCTCTGTTATCAATTCTCAGGCGGCAGCACATGGAACGCGCATCTTCCGGG
>CAZYYK010000145.1:0-2994 GCA_964651135.1 uncultured Gammaproteobacteria bacterium
TATTATATGCCTGATTTATCATAGAGTATGCTTTTTTAAGTTTTGAAATAGTCTGTGTTTTTTGGTAATTTTTCACAACGCTTGGTATGGTAAGTGCTGCAACTACACCTATAATTGCAAGCGTTATAAGCACCTCGGCAAGCGTAAATCCCTTTTTCATATACCCCTTTTACTATTAAGATATTCCATCATTCATTACCTGTATATAATACTTATTTTACATTTAAAGCGTCCATGTGTCAATAAACGTAACTTTTTTACTCTTGCGGCTTACTTTTTTCTTCACCAGGCAAGGGGTGTAGGTTTATTATCAACCTGCGGCAAATCGTGAAGCTTTCGGGCTTTATTGAAGGGTTCTTTAAAATCCTGCATGCCGTAAATAGGATGTTGTGCGTAACGTGAATGAGCTTCTAAAAGCGAAATGCTATCGTTCCAGCTTACATCTTCGGCTTTTGTTGTTAAATCGAGCACTGTTTGAAGAATATGGCGGCGCGCCTCTTTTTCCGATTTCATATGAATGGCAAGCGTTCCCCACTTGTTTTCCGCCAAAAGCATTTTCACCCGTGTGGTATTGTTTGGCGCACCTTTAAGCAGAGCCTTTGTTTCTGCCAAATTTTGCGCAAGGTGCAGGGCAGTGTCTTTCTCATCGTCTGTTGCCAAAAGCATTTCTGTTTTTAATTCGTCAGGCACCTCTTTGCTGCCCAGAATGCTTGCTATTTGTTTAGCAGAAGCACCCGTCAAAGTTATCTTGCGGGGTTCTTGAAATGCTACACAGTCTGCTAATTCTTGCCCTTCAGGCGGTAAATTTTCAATTAACGGCGTTCTGCCAAAAGACGGGCTGTTTAAATTTTTTGGTTTTGTGCAGTTTATAGAATTGAAATTTGCAGTTTTTAAAACAGAAATAGGGTTTATCCTCATAAGAAATCCTTTCTTTCCGAATTACCTATTTATTATACACCCAAAAATTTTTTTATTTGCTAATATTATTGTAATTTGCCTCAGCCACATGCAAATTTTCACTTACCGTAAGAGCATTTGAAATTTCAATGCCGCCTTTTTGCGCGGGCGCGTTTGTAATTTTCCCGCCCACATACATAACGCTTGAGCCGCCGCCGTCAAGGTTCATGGCGTTTGTGCAATTAAGCCCGTACATAAATTGCGCTAATTGTCCCAGGGTCATGCCAACGGAGGTTTGTTCGCGCCCGTCAACCGTTACCAAAATAAGTTCGCCGTCTTTTGTGTAGCCTGCGGCACTTCTGGGGTTTTTGCCCGTAATTGCGTTCAATTTTTGTTCCGCAACATCAATAAAAATTTTGCCGTCTTTTACAAGGTAGGGTCCGCCGCTTACAATGTGGTTTACGCCTTCAAATTCCTGCGGCAATTTTATGTTTAAATTCAGATTTTTTTCATTCAAAATTTCGGCAATTTTATCCGAAGGGCCGCTTATAACATAGCCGTCTTTTGGAATTTCAACGCTGTTTGTGGTTATTTTATCAACCTTTGTGTTTCTTACAACTGCATTAACACCGTATTTTGGCGCCTGGGGCGAATATTGCCCCCAATCGGGCGTGTAAATTAAGGTGTATGTGCTAAGCATTCTTGGCTGGTTGATGTTGTCGGCATTCAAAATCACGTTTTTATTTTGAACCGTTATATCCAAATTTATTCTGCCGATTACAAAATTTGTGCCTTCTTCATCTTGCCTGACCCCAAGCCCTGTGCGGTTGTAAATGGGGCCTGTCAGCATTTTGTTATCTATCATCAGCGTGCCTAAAGACACGCCCGTCTGCGGCTTAAAAAACCCGCCATTTAGCGCAACAAGCGCATTTTCCCTGTTTGCAATTTTGCCTATCTGAACCTTCGAATTTAGCGTGCTGCCTGCAATTTGCGGCTTTATAACAAGGTTCGGGTTAATATTGGGGTTAATTTCAACAACATTAATTTTAACGGGCTTTTTATCTATGTATTTGACAAGTTTTATGTGTGCAACACCTTCGGCAGGAAAAGCAACAACAGCGCTGCCGTATTTCTTTCTTATTTTTTTTCTCCAAAGCATTGCGACATCTTCAATATCAATATCGGGGAGCACGGGCGCGGGCGTGACGTATGCCAAATTGGTTGCTTCTTTAGCAAAAATCGGGTGATTTTGGCTTATGGCCATAAAACAACCCGATGTTATAGAAATTCCTATTAATGATAATACAAAAGCCTTGTGTGGCGACGGTCTTGGGGGAACTTTGCGCTTTATGGCCCCTATGGCCGCATGCCAGTCTAAAATATGGGGAAATGTGCCCGTATTTAACACTTTTTGCTCCGTATCGCTTAATGTGAACTTTTGTTATGCTATTCTACTACTATTGTAACATATATTTACATTTTTGTCAAGGGTCTAATTCCACGGATAATCATCCTTAATCTGCCAGCCGTCTTTCATAATAACGGTAGAACAATGAGTGCCGACACTTTTTTTGTTGCACCCATAGGTATCTTCTTCAGAAAGCAAGTATTCCCTTGTGTTCGAAAGAGACGAAGGCACAATTTTACCAATATATGCAGAACCGGTTTTTATGTAATAATTAAACTCAAAAATATCCCGCCCAAAAGTATTCGGCTTTTTTTGACCGTTAATATCAACACGAAGCAAAAAACGTTTAGTTGTATCATTTTGCAATATACCATAAATTAAAGTTCCGTCATTTAGATAAAATCTTGTATAACTTGAGCCAACAGTAGAATAACTAGTTCCATTCAAATGTTTCATTTGGATTGCACAATCATCGGTTGTCTTTGTGCCGCAATTTTTTGCAACTTTAAGATACGGTATCATATACGTGTTTGCAAAAGCTTCTGTCGCCTCAGAACTTTCATTTTCGCCAATCTCCCACCCTTCCATAGGGCCATATTCAGCTATTGCAAGGTTTGTGGTATTAGCAAGCGCAGAGTATACTTTTTTAAGCTGCGTTACAGTTTGGGTTTTTTGGTAGTTGCGCACAA
>CAZYYK010000146.1:0-2991 GCA_964651135.1 uncultured Gammaproteobacteria bacterium
GCAAAAAGGCAAGTTCCGCCTGCTGTTGCGCCCAGTCCAATTGCACCTCGAACCATCAATCTTCCCCAAAACTCCTTGTCTTATAATACCGTTAACACAACACTTTCTCAAGCCGATATGCCATATTATACTCAACTTGTTTTGATGTTATCAGGCGAGCCTCCGATAAGTCATGAAACCGCCGATTTAAGCTACCAACAAAAGCTGGAAGCCCTTTTAAGAAGCGGTAAACTTTTGAGTAACAATTCAAATGACCGTTCAACCACTCTGCAAAATTTATATAATATAGCAACGACGCCAAGAGTGGACGGCTTTGATAATAAAAAAATACTTAAATTGACCATAGATACACTTTATAACCCCACCACCATTACACAAAGGTTCGGAGATGTTCCAAAAGACGTGCAGGATGTTATTTTATCAAGCCCGAAGGGCAGCGCTTTTGTGCAGGAAAAATTGAATTTGGCAAATTCGACAAATAAGGGCGAACCAAAAACAAAAGAGCAGCTTTTAGACGTTAAAAACAACGGCAGCAGCACCTGCCCCGCTGCAAGCATTGAATTTCACCTTGCAAACAAACACCCTTCAGAATTCGCCAGATGGGTTGAAGGGCTTACATCTCCCAAGGCTTCGGTTGCGCAAAATGTCAGACTGGATTCTATTTCAAAAAACCCCATTAATTCAATGTGGCTTTTGAAAACCTTTAAAGTGCCTGTAAATTCCTTTAATTTCAAGGAAACCGGCTTGATTTTGAAACCGGACGCCAACGCATATTTAAGGGCAAATATTCAGGATAAAAACTGGGATCCAGGGGAACATTCCATTATAGATATTTTGATACAATCAACCATTATGCAGTGTGCTTCCCAGCAAAACTATGATTCATTAACTGACACAAGGGGCGGGATTTTTAACCATGACCCGCAAGGTTTGATTGAAATGGAAAAAACTTTTGCGGAATCCATTATTGAAAATAAAGAAAAGCTTTCGATTGTTTATCAGAACATCCACCAGGACAGCAACGATAAACAAATTTTGAAAGGTTACAGATGTTCTTTTGACAAAATGGCAAAGCACATTATAGATACGATAAATTCGGGCGAAGATGTTATTGTGGGCTACATTGTAACAGACAGAAACGGCGGCGTAACACCGGGACAAGAGATAGAAATGGGTCATGAAATCACAATTGTAGATTATGTAGTAGATAAAAATAACGGACTTCACTTTATATATAATGACACTGACGACGGAGAAAGTACTTTAAAAAGCTACGCGTCAGATTGGCTTTTGCCAAGGCTTCACCATGCCGGCTACCCCGCACACATTGTTGAACATGAAGGGGCACTTTTGGAAGCCCCGCAAATGGATGCTGCATAAGAAAATTCGGACGGTATTTTTTTGTGTAAATTCTTTATATGTTAAATATTAAAAAATATTAATATGATTTTAGAGAATATATCAATTTTATATACTAAAAATACTTTATTATTATAAGAATAGTCGATTTTGTACCTGGAAAAATAACGCTGATTCCCCGGAGGAGAGTTAATTTTAATGAATGTAGACCCCATTTTATCTTTATTAGCTTTAGATTACTCTATTAGCCTTGACAAGCTTAAAAGCTTGGGCAACGGGCGATTTGACGTTGAAACCCTTACGTCGGAATCAACCTCGGCACTAAAAGGTGCCGTTAATTCTATGTCTGAAGATGAACTTGCCGAGTTTGACGAAGACGGCAACGAAAAATTGGACGCAACAGAGCTTAAAGAACTTATTTCATTTATTTTTGCAAAAGGGCTGATATCCGAAACTTTATTTAACAGCTTGTTGTCAAATATAGAAAATCAAAGCCTGGAATTGTCTTCAAATAACGAAACTCCAACAGATGCAACTTCAAACACGGGCACACAAACACGGGATGAAATGCTTCAAATTTATAAACAGAAGCTTGAATATGCCAATAACTTGATAAATAATGACGAGAAAATTCCAAAGGAATTAATTACTCGAAGAAATGAAATTGAAGCCAAGCTTGCTAAAATTTCAGAACAAATAGAAAAGTTAAACCTGAATTTTGCGAATTTGACAGCAGAAGAATTGGCGCAGCTGGAAACCTTAAAAGCCGAAAAAGAGGAACTTATAAAGCAAAGAGACGCTATTGAAGAACAAATTCTTGCAGTTTGTTCTGAAGACACAAAGCAGGCTATATTAGAAATGCAGCAGGCAAGAAATAACCTGAACGCGGCAGCACCCCAAACTCCAACCACAGACCCGACAGTTACAACTGACCCGACAGAGACTGCACCCGTTGGAAGCGAGCCTGTGCAATCAAACAGCGCAGGCAGAACAGGCGGCGGAGGCAGCAGCAGCGGTGGTGGCGGTGGCGGTGGAGGCATTGATAAATTAGATGCCGCAGACGGCGGTTATGAAAATATGAGTGTTGAAGAGCTTAAAGCAGAATTAACAAAAGCCAACACCGACTTAAGCCAGAAAGAAGCTTCTTTAAGCGCAATTCTTGACGGTTCCGACCCTGCTTTGTCAGGGCTGAAAACCACTATGGAGGAAGCCTATCAAAGTTATCAAGATATTTTAAAAACAGTTGCACCCGAATTGGCAGCCGCCCTTGACGGAGTTAAAACGCAGTTGGATGCCAAAGAGGTTGAGATTGACAATAAAAATCTTGAAATCAGCAATCAAAACACAGAAATTAGCAAGTGCCAAACAAATTATGACAATGCCACATCCACAGTCGGAGAATATGAAAGCATTATTGCTTCTTTGGAATCATCATATTCGAAAAGCGATGACGAGGCAGATAAGGGCGAAATTACAGCCAAGCTTTCAGCTGCAAGAACTGCACTTGATAAAGCAAAAACGGCGCAAACTGCGGCGCAAACTGCTTTAGGTGAAGCGCAGGGGAAATTAAGAACACTGGAAGGCGAACTGGAAACATTAAACGGTGAAAAAACCGAATTGCAAACCCAAATG
>CAZYYK010000147.1:0-2950 GCA_964651135.1 uncultured Gammaproteobacteria bacterium
ATGATAAAAACAGTTTTATTACTAATACAAGCTTTGTAAATTAGAGCTATTACCTTTTCAATTTCTTCTTTATTTATTTTGTCAAGATTGTTTTTAACTTCACTGATATAGCTATTTATTTCCATGAGTACCTCCTGTAATTAAAAATTATTTTTGAGCCGAATTTCTCAAAAATAAAAGGCATTTCCCTGTATTTTCTGAATGATTTTTTAAGTTTTTCAATGTTCTCGCTTGTACAATAAACAAGTAAAAAACCTCCACCGCCTGCTCCTAAGATTTTTCCTCCCAGAGCGCCGGCATCCAAAGCTTTTTGATACATAATATCAAGCTGGGAATTAGAAACATTGCTCGATAAATTCTTTTTTACTTCCCAGCTTTTATGTAAAAGTTCTCCAATCTTATCAAATTCGTTTTTGATTAAATGTTTTTTTGCTTCAGCAACAAATGATTTTAATATTTTTAGCTCATTGATTCTTGCAGGAATATTTTGTTTTTGCTCAGAAAGAATGTCCGAGGAACTACGGGTTATGCCAGTGAAATAAAGATGCAGATCAGAATAAAGAAGTCTTTTATCATAATCAGTCATATTGATCCTGTTTACTTCAACCATGTCATCTTTTTGGAATATTATCTCGCATAGCCCTCCGTATGAGGCAATGTATTGATCTTGTTTTCCGATGGGTTTTTTACAGATATTGATTTCAATATCACAGGCTTCACGGGCAAGTTGCTCGGCAGTAACCTGTATTCCCTGATATGCATAAAGCGCATTAAGCAGGCCCACAGTTACGCTGCTTGAGGAGCCCATTCCGGAGCCTTCCGAAGGAATATCCGCAACCATAGTTATTTCAACTGCCTTACTGACTCCGGTTTTTTTCATTGCTTCGCGCACAAGTTCGTGTTTAATTTCAGATACTGATTTAACCCTTTCCTTCTGAGTGTAATTGATAACAATATCATCATCAAATTTTTCATTAACGATTACAAAAATGTATTTATCGATTGTTGAACTTAATACGCTACCTTCATGTTTTGAATAAAAATCCTTAAAATCTGTACCTCCTCCAAATAAACTTATTCTTAGAGGTGTTTGTGATATTACCATATTTAATTAATTAAAATTTTTCCATATTTTTTGTGCGTATTTGTAATCTTCAGCTGACCCAATATCAATGATATATTTATCAGTTTTTAACACATACATTTTCTCTCTAATAAGTGGCATAATTGCTTTTGCAAAATCCAGTGGCGCTTTAGAGGAACAAAAATCAAAAATTTTTTTGTTTAATACTCCTATTCCTGCATTGGCGAAATTTGATTTGGGATATTTCGGTTTTTCTTCAAAACTAAAAACCTTACCGGAGTTATAATCATATTCAAAAATTCCTTTTTCAGTTGGCTTGTTAGTTTCATAAACATAAGTGGTAAATATCGAATCAACTTGTTTGTGAAAATCAATTATTGTGCTTAATGATACATTTGTAAGATTGTCTGAATATAATAATAAAAAGTTCTCTTCTCTTTCGAAAATATGTTTATTGGTAAAAATTGTCCCTGCGCTCCCCAACAGTTGTGGCTCATACGTCAAAAGGATTTTGATTTTATTATTTCTTTTTTCAATAGATTTTTCAATATTTTCAGCTAAATAATGCGTGTTTATTATTACTTCTGAAATATTTTCGCTCTCAAGCATATCAAGCCAGTAGTACAATAAAGGTTTGCCATTTATCTGAAGAAGGCACTTCGGTTGATTATCTGTTAACGGTTTTAAGCGTGTACCAAGACCTGCAGATAGTAAAAGAGCTTTCATTTATTGACGGGATGATTGATTGCTTTTTAGGATACAACTTGCAATTATGTATTTTTAATCATCAAAATTAATACATTTTTTTTACATTCATTATATTGGATGGATGTATTAAAATACAAGAACAGAAAACATAATGAAGTAAACTTTTTAGTAACTGCCGCTGATAAGAACTATATCCGACATACATAGCAATTACTTATGAGCACCTATTGGAATGCCTGATGGAAGGGAATTATATGCTTCATGGTTATGAATTTCATGCTCAAATCTTTGCTCAGGATATTTTATGATTAATAAAAATCAATAAAATCAAGACTTTCAGAAGCAATTATGAAAAACTACCAAAATTTCACCTGTGCCGTACAATTTTGTCATTCTATTGATAGCCAAATATAAAATATGCTTTAAAAAAAGTTATTATAAATATCGGCCGCTTCATTAATATTACCGTCAAAAACTATTTTCCCATCCTTAATACAGATGCCACGTGTGCATATTTCCTTTACTTCATGAGGGTTGTGCGAAATGAAAAGCAGGGTTGCTCCATTATCAATTATTTCTTGGATACGTTTTATGCATTTATCTTGAAAGCCCTTGTCCCCTACTGATAGCACTTCATCGATCATGAGCAATTCAGGCTGGCTAACCATCACACTGCTGAATGTAAGCCTGGCAAGCATACCGGTTGAAAACATCTTGGCTGGTTTCC
Source organism: uncultured Gammaproteobacteria bacterium (assembly GCA_964651135.1). Lineage (GTDB taxonomy): Bacteria > Cyanobacteriota > Vampirovibrionia > Gastranaerophilales > Gastranaerophilaceae > CAYYBA01. The sequence continues at coordinate 2,520 of CAZYYK010000147.1, forward strand.
TTAGTTGTTCATTTGTCAGTTCTGCGAATTCAGCTACTTTTTCGATCATTTCGCGCCTGATCTTCCTTTTAAAATATCCTGCAAGGACAAGGGCAATCCTGATATTGTCATATCCGGAAAGTTCCATTTCTGTTCCTGCGCCTAAGGAAAGCAAAGGTGATATTGGAACCGTCACTTCCACCCGTCCTTCATCGGGTTTTATAATTCCGGCAATCGTGCGTAAAAGAGTGCTTTTCCCACAGCCGTTAGGGCCTAAAATACCTACAGATTGTCCTTTTAGAATATCGAGATTAATGTTATGCAAAACTTCATGCCTGCAAAAAGGCTTTATGAATGAAGCTTTCAATAAAAAATCTTTAACAGAATTTACCCCATTCCTGCTTTGCAGGTAACTTACCGAAACATCGTTCAATTTTATTGCATAATCCATG
>CAZYYK010000148.1:0-2855 GCA_964651135.1 uncultured Gammaproteobacteria bacterium
TGGCAAATCAAAGATTTGTTCGCTCGCTTCGCTTTGCTCCCGCTCGCAACGGCGGGTTAGAGGATTTACCCTTGCGGAGGTATTAATAACCCTTGCAATAATAGGTGTTGTAGCCGCTTTAACAATCCCCACGGTCGTAAGAAATTATCAAGAGCGCCAGACTGTAAGTTCAATTAAAAAATTCTATTCTCAAATATCACAAGCCTTTAAATTGGCTGAAATTCAAAACGGGTCTGTTGACACCTGGGATTGGGGAGAGGCCTGGAGCGGAGAAAGTGCTGAAAAAATTTTAGATATAATTGAACCTTATATGAAAATTACAAAAAAATGCGGTAAGGGCAAAGGGTGCTTTTGGAGCGGTAATTATAAAAATTTGAACGGTAACACTGTTTGGACAAACCCTGAAACAAATAGCGGATATGCAAGAGCAAGGCTCGCGGATGGCATGTCATTTTTTATTGTTATCTCACGAAGTAATTGTGCAGAAGGTATTTGCGCAAGTGTAGACGTTGATATAAACGGTGACAAAAAACCGAACCAAGTTGGCAGAGATGTTTTTATGTTTGTAATACAAAAAAACGGTTCAATAGTCCCTAGCGGTATTGGTGCGGATTTATCAACCAGATGCAGCAAAACAAATGACAGCGCCTATTCAGGCCATGCCTGCGGTGCCTGGATTTTAGCCAAAGAGAATATGGATTATTTAAAACGCGATATAAGTTGGTAATTACTTCACAGCCAAAGTGCGCTTCAGCGTAACATTTATAAAATCTTTTGCATTATTTATAGGAACTGCAAAGCCTATACCGATGTTTGAGCGGTTATTATCGGGGTTATAAATAGATTGGTTAATGCCGATAACTTCCCCGTGCGTGTTTATCAAAGGCCCGCCCGAGCAGCCCGGGTTTATTGCAGCGTCTGTTTGAATTTTGTTTCTTGTATAATCAATTCTTGAAACAATTCCGGTTGTAAAAGTTCCCTTAAACCCAAAAGGGTTGCCTATTGTAAGCACTTTTTGCCCCACGCGCACCTGCTCCGAATCGCCCAAAGGCACTGTGGGCAAAGTTTCCTTTGGGTCTATTTTTAAAATAGCCAAATCACTGTTATTTTTAAGCACAGACCAGACTATTGCGGAATAAATTTTCCCGGAAGCTGTTGTAACTTCAATATCTTTTGCGTCGCTTATAACATGCATGCTTGTTAAAATTAAACCGCTCGGGTCTATAACGCAGCCCGTGCCCGATGAAATGCCTTTGTAAGTTTGCGCCTCAATAGAAACTATTGCGGGCGTTAATTTTTCATAAACCGAAATATTTACCTTTTCTTCAGTTGTCAAAAAATCAGAAATATTTTGGCAATCGGCAAAATTTACAAAACTAAACATGAAAAATGAAACTAGCAATATTTTCGCGCAAAATGTTTTATTTATATTAGGGAGAGAAAACTTTTCAATCATACACACAATCTAAAGGTCGCAAAAAAATTTTTCAATTGCTCAAAAAACCTAGTTGTGGTACAATTCTATAAACATTTAGGAAAGGAACAAAAATGAGAAACACGGAAGTTTTTAGGAAACATTTAAGAGAAAAAAGAGCTGTAAAAATCATCAGCGGTATTAATAATTTTGATCTCAAAGTTGTTGAAAATGTCGCCAAAGCGGCACAAGCCGGTTTAGCAAGTGCAATTGACGTGGCCTGTTCTGAAAAAGTCATTAAAGTTGCAAAACAACACGCAAAAATTGCAATTTTTGCATCAAGCACAAACCCGTTTGATTTGCTAAATGCGGTAAAATGGGGTGTGGACGGTGTTGAAATCGGCAATTTTGAAGCTTTATACAAAGAAGGCATAAAATTAAGTGCTGATGAAGTTTATGAAATAACTTTGGAAACAATGAATTTAATAAGTGAATACGGTGTCTTAATAAGCGTTACGGTTCCCGGGAATATCCCCGTGCAGGAACAAATAGAATTAGCAAAAAAACTTGAACTTTTGGGCGTTGATGTTATTCAAACAGAAGGCACGCCCGCAACAGGTGCCAGAAACACGCTTGAACTTGCCAAAACATCAATTGCAAACACTATGGAATTAGCACGCAATGTGAATGTTCCTATTATGACAGCAAGCGGTTTAACCCCGCAAACAGTGCCTTTGGCGTTCGCCGCAGGTGCAAGCGCTGTTGGGGTTGGAAGTTGTGTTAACAAATTGGATACGCAAGTGGGCATGATTGCAACAATAAGAAACATTGTGGGTTCAACCGCTTATAAGCGCGAAGTATCCTTAGACCTTGCAATGGCAGAAGAATTAAGAATTTAAGTGAAGACGTCATATAATAATATAAAAAACGGTCATCTTTAATCGGGCGGCCGTTTTTTAACAATCAGCCTTTAAAAATTGTCTGCTCTCTTGAAGGCCCGACGCTTACAATTTTAACGGGAATTTCAAGCAATTCTTCAATTCTTTTTAAATAAATTTTAGCACTTGGCGGCAATTGGTCATAAGTTTTGCAGCCCGAAATATCGCACTTCCAGCCAATAAATGTCTCATAAACAGGCTCATAATTTTTATGCGTCTGCACCAGGGTGGGGTAATTTTTGGTAATTTCGCCCGTTTTTTTATTTTTATATGCAACACACATTTTAATTTCATCAAAAGTGTCAAAAATATCAAGCTTTGTAAGCGCAATTGAAGTAAGCCCGCCGGTCAGCGCGCTGTATTTTGCAATAACCCCGTCAAACCAGCCGCAGCGCCTTTTTCTGCCTGTTGTTGTGCCAAATTCCGCACCAATGTTTTGAAGCTTTTGGCCTGTATCATCCACAAGTTCCGTCACCATAGCGCCTTCACCCACGCGCGTAATA
>CAZYYK010000149.1:0-2514 GCA_964651135.1 uncultured Gammaproteobacteria bacterium
GCTTGGCTCTCCAACGCTTACTCCCCCAATGGCATAGCCCACAGCATCATACCCGGATATTTCTCTTGCAGATATTTCCCTTAAATCATCAAAAAATGCTCCCTGCGCTATGGGAAAAAGCGCCTGGGTGCCTTCTTTATCCAGTTTATTATGTTCTTCAAAGCACCTCTCGAGCCACTTGTGGGTGCGCTCCATTGCCTCTTTTGCCTGTTCGTGCGTGCAGGGGTAAGGCGCACACTCATCAAAAGCCATTGCAATATCAGCGCCTATGCCGTACTGGTTTTGCATGGAAATTTCGGGTGATATAAAGTGTTTCTGCCCGTTTTTAGGATCAACAAATTCAACCCCTTTATCCGTAACTTTTCTCAAATTTGAAAGCGAAAACACCTGGAAACCGCCCGAATCCGTTAAAATCGGCTTTGGAAAGTTCATCCAGGAATGCAAACCGCCCGCTTTTTTAATTAATTCAACACCCGGCTTTAAATAAAGATGATAAGAATTTGCTAAAATTATCTGCGCGCCTGCGTTTAAAACAAGGTCGTTTGTAAGCATTTTAACGGCAGAATTCGTTCCCACAGGCATAAAAATAGGTGTTTCAATTGCGCCATGGGGCGTTTTAAAAAGCCCGGCCCTGGCGTTGGATTTTTGAGATTTCTTAATAAGTTCGAAACTAAAATTAGTATTCACAAATTTCATTCTCGCTAAAATACAGGGCTATTTCACGTTTTGCGCTTTCAACGCTGTCAGACCCGTGGACAATGTTTCTTTCCATGGCTTGTGCAAAATCTGCCCTAATTGTGCCAACATCCGCCTTATTCGGGTCTGTTGCACCCATAAGCCGCCTAACCTGCTCCACAACGTTTTCGCCTTCCAAAACTATCGCAGCAATCGGGGAACTTGTAATGTATTCAACCAAACCGTTATAGAAAGGTTTTCCCTTATGTTCCGCATAGTGTTTGGAAGCAAGTTCATTATCGACATGTATAATTTTCATTGCGATAATTCTATACCCTTTGTCCTCAAACCTGCTCAATATCCGCCCCACAAGGCCTCTTTTCACTCCATTCGGCTTTATTGCCACAAACGTTCTTTCCATGGGTTTTCTCCTTTTTAATGTTACATTATATTTATATTTTACAACAACCTAAAATATATGTTATAATTTTTTATATTTTTATAAAGGAAAAGACTATGGCTGGCATAAGTAAAAAAACACAGCGTCCTTTGTTTTGGAGTTTAATATTTTGGGGGCTTTTTGCATACACCGTTTATGTTTGCATTTTCTACTTTGTGCCTTATGCAAAATCCGTATGGATTGGCGCAATTGCGGGCGTTATGGCGCTAATGTTTGCTGCCGTTAAAACCCATGAAATCACAAACAGCGAACAGGGAACTGCTAAAATGGCGGAAATTGCGGCATATATAAGGAAAGGCACTTTAGGCTTTCTTTTGCACCAATATAAAATCCTTTCAGTTCTGAGTTTGTTTTTATTCATTCTAATTTGGAAATTTATAAACATACAAAGTGCAATATGCTTTGTTTGCGGGGCTTTTTGCTCTGCCCTGACGATTTTTGCCGCAGCGGGTATTTTAACAAAAACAAATATAAAAACAGCCCAAGGCGCCGATATTTCTTTAAATAATGTCCTTAAAACAGCATTTGGCGGGGCTGCTTGTGCGGGCATGGTGTTTTGCGGCCTGGGGCTTTTGGGGCTCGGGGTTCTTTTTATAACCTTTAAAGATCCTGACATATTAAGCAGCTTCGCCCTTGGGGCAAGCTTAGTTGCCCTTTTTATAGGCATAAACGGCGGAATTTACGCTAAAAACCTTGATATTGAAACATCTTCAGAGGAAAAAATTAAAGAAAATGCCCAAAGCCTTGAAGGGCTTCTTGCAAATAATATTGGCAACAATGTTGTAAACGCCCTTGGCATTAATGCGGAAATTTTTGAAAGCTACACAAGTTCAATTATTGCTGCAATTATTTTAGGTGCAATAAGTTTGGCGTTTAAAGGTGCAATTTTGCCGCTTGTAATTTCGGGTTTCGGTATTTTTGCATCAATTCTTGCTGCCTCTTTTATAAGAACAAAAGAAAAATCAAACCCCGCCGTATCAATTCCGTTTGCGGCTGCAAGCGCCGTGTTTTTAACGCTTGGCGCTTCGTATTTCATAATAAAACTTTGGATGTCGATGTTTTTTGGAATTTTTTGGGCGATTGCTGCGGGGGCTTTGGCAGGTTTTTTAATAAAAATATCAACGGTTTTTACCGGGCGCAACCATGTTTCAAATGCAAATGCCGCCTTTAATGTCATCTCAGAACTTGGAGTTGGTTTAATATCAACAACAACTGCGGTTGTAATAATCATAATTACCGCTATAACGGCTTTTTGGGCTGTCGGCGGTTTGGAAAACTTTGTTTTAGGCGCTTACGGCATTGCAATGGCATCTTTAGGAATGCTCTTCACTTTTGGAATTTTTGCAGCAATTAATGCCTCTGCGCCCATTTTTGCCGAT
>CAZYYK010000149.1:2524-2822 GCA_964651135.1 uncultured Gammaproteobacteria bacterium
CAAATGGCGGATTTAGAAAAAGAAACAAAAGCGCGCACCAATAAATTGAATTCCACTTTTGCCGCAATACCCCGGCTTGCAAAGAGTTTTGCCGCAGGGGCTTTTGCTTTAACGTCTTTGGCGTTGCTTTTTGCCTATATCAACCTGAGCGGCACTGAAACAATTGACCTTATCGACCCAAGAATTTTTGCAGGCTTGTTTTTTGGTGTATGTTTGCCGTTTTTCTTTGCGGCACTTGGCGTTGGGGCAATAAGGCGAACTTTCTTAAAAGAAGCAGGCAGGCCGAATAATATCTGCA
>CAZYYK010000150.1:0-2821 GCA_964651135.1 uncultured Gammaproteobacteria bacterium
ATTGACACTATTGTTATAGCCGCACAACATGACCCTGTTATAAAGGGCGAGAGCGATAACAAAAAAATACAAGAAACAATCAAAAAGGATTTGATAGAACATGTTATTAATTACGTATTTAAAAATCAAAATATTAAACCGGATAATGATACCAGATATTTAATTAACCCGTCCGGAAGGTTTGTAATAGGCGGCCCGCAGGGCGACAGCGGACTTACCGGCAGAAAAATCATAGTTGATACTTACGGCGGCTGGGCACGCCATGGCGGCGGTGCTTTTTCGGGTAAAGATCCTACAAAAGTTGACAGATCAGCGGCTTATGCGGCACGTTGGGTTGCAAAAAATATAGTAGCAGCAGGCTTAGCAAGCAAATGTGAAATTGAACTTGCTTACGCGCTTGGTGTGTGCAATCCTGTTTCCGTTTTGGTTGATACGTTTGGAACAGGCAAGGTTTCGGAGGAATGTTTATCGGAACTTGTTAAAAAGAATTTTGACCTAAGGCCAAGGGCCATTATTCAAAATTTTGATTTAAGAAATCTGCCTGCCAAATTCGGCGGTAAGTTTTACCAAAAACTTGCAGCTTACGGGCACATCGGGCGTACGGATATTGATTTACCCTGGGAAGATACTTCTATGGCAGCTGCGCTTAAAGAGCAGGCAATGGCCTGCAATGCTTAATGGAAAAAGATTTTAGTACTATAACAGAAATTTTGACAGATATTGTGGCAAATGACAAAAACTTTGCCCGCAATTGCAGAATGAGCATTATGTTTACCTTTTGGGGCGAAATAGTAGGCGAAAAATTTAAAAATATTTCAAAAGTTTATGATTACAAGAACAAAAAGCTTTATGTGACTTGCCAAAACGCCTTTATATGCCAGGAATTAAGCTTCAATAAGGCCATTGTTTTAAAAAAATTGCGAAATTTTATTAAAGGCCTTGATATAGAAGTTGAGGACGCTATTTTTAATTATAAAAATTGGGAATCTTTTGCGCCTTGCGCTGATGGTAATGAAAGTATCGAAAATGTGCGCGAATACAGCCAGGAAGAGCTGGATAGAGTTGAGATTGATGAAACACAGCTTGTCAAAATTCGTGAAAATTTGGAAGCCATGGGTTTTTTAGATGAAGCACAAAAGCAAAAATATTATAAAAATGTGCTAAATACCCTAAGGGCGCAAAAATTAAGGGAATAGCGGCTATTTTGCCCCTTTGCCGCAGCATTGCTTATATTTTTTGCCGCTCCCGCATGGGCAAAGGTCATTTCTGCCCACTTTTGCATCGTTTCGCACAAAGGGCTTATCGTCAAATTCTTGAACCGCATTCGATTTTGAAGTTTTGAGCGCCTTTGTAAGCTCTGTTTCAACTTCCTGACCCTCTTCATAAGGGTAATGCGGCAGTTTGTCTTCTTCTATCTGCACCCCGAAACGTGCGCGGAAAATGTGCCGCACGGTTTCAGATTGAATTTGCGACATCATTGAATTAAACAAATTAAATGCTTCTTTTTTATATTCAATAAGAGGGTCTTTTTGCCCGTATGCAACAAGCCCGATACTGTCTTTTAACATATCGATATTGTTTAAGTGGTCAATCCATTTTGAATCAATAGCCTGCAAAAGAATATCTTTTTCTATTGTTCTTAATATGTTATCATCGCTAAATGCGCTTTGACGCGGCGTTTCGGGCGAATAATTATCCATAACCGTGTTAAAGCTTTGCACAATTTCATTTTCATGGGTTTCATACGCTTTAAGCGCCAAATCTTTTAATTTTTCAGCCATATCGCTGTAACGTAAATTTCTGATATCATCTACCGTTAAATCCTTTAAAGGCACAAAAACAAGGTGTACTTCGCTGATTAGCATATTTAAGTCATCGGGGATATACTCTTGCGGTGACATATCAGCCGAAATATACTGCTTGAGTATTTTTTCAACCTCAAGGGCTATCATATATTTTATGTCCGACAAAAGATTTTTGTTTTGCAGAACTTTTTTGCGCTGGGCATAAAACTTTTCACGCTGAACGTTAATAACATCATCATATTCAAGCACGCTTTTTCTTATATCAAAATGGTAAGTTTCAACTTTTTTCTGTGCGGATTGAATTTGTTTTGAAATTAAGGGGCTTTCAATTGCCATATTTTCATCAATATTAAGCATATCCATTAGATTTGTTATTTTATCGCCCCCAAAAATACGCATTAAATCATCATCAAGTGCAAGAAAAAACTTTGTTGAACCCGGGTCGCCCTGACGTGCGGCACGGCCTCTTAACTGGTTGTCAATACGGCGCGATTCGTGGCGTTCCGTCCCTATAACATGCAGCCCGCCAAGTTCAACAACTTTTTTGTGTTCATCTTCCGTCACTTGTGTCGCTTCTTGAAGCGCATCTGTTTTTAGAGTTTCATAATTAGGGTTTTCAGGTATTATGTTCTTTTTTTCCAATTCTTCTTTTGCAAGATATTCGGGGTTGCCGCCCAAAAGTATGTCTGTTCCGCGCCCTGCCATGTTCGTTGCAATGGTAACTGCCCCAATACGCCCTGCCTGCGCTATGATGTAAGCTTCTTTTTCATGGTGTTTGGCATTCAAAATATTGTGTTTAACCCCGCGCTTTGTTAAAAGCCTTGCAATTAATTCAGATTTCTCAATGCTGACAGTACCTACAAGAACAGGTCTTCCAATTCTATTTTGTTCGATAATATCATCTACAACTGCATTAAACTTAGCTTTTTCCGTCTTATATATAACATCAGGGTTATTAATTCGTATATCAGGTTTATTTGTAGGAATAGCCGTAACTTCAAGATTGTAAATTTTAC
>CAZYYK010000151.1:0-2798 GCA_964651135.1 uncultured Gammaproteobacteria bacterium
CCATGAAACTTCTTTAAAAGATTTGAAAAATCTTTTACATCATGTCTTGGCTTTCTTCTGATTTTCAAAGCTAAAAACTTTCTGTTATCAATATCATAAAATACAGAAAGTTTAACAAATTTTTTAATTGGTTTTATTCTATCTATTCTTTTCACGAAATGAAAAGAGGGATTCTGAACAGAAATTCCTGTTGAATCTATAGCAACATTCTCACAGGTTTTTTCATGTGTTGCATTTAATAATTTCTCAAACAGCAACGGAGAAATTCTTTTTCTGCTTTTGCACAAAGCAGAATATGTTGGCACATAAAAACCAAGTTCTGCCAGTGTATTTGAAGTTCTTCTAAATGAAGATTTAATCATTTGCATATATAATAATGCAAATAAATGTTCACTTAATTTAAACTTTTTTGGTCCAAAATGAGAATATTCTCTTGAATTTAGTTGTTGTTTCAGCAATCGCTGGATTTTTATAACTAGTTTACATGTGTTTTTCATGTTATTTCACCTCGAAATAACAAAGGTTCCCTAGTAGATTAACTTTTGCTAGGGGACTTTTTCAACAGAGCCTTTTAATTCAAAAGATTTAAAAAGAACATATTTGGTTACAATAAAATCCATAAGAGAATATTTTTATAAAAACGGCTTTAGCAAGGCGGTTTTGGGGCTATCGGGCGGAATTGACAGTTCTGTTTGCGCGGTTCTTTTAAAAGATGCGCTCGGGGCGCAAAATGTTTTGGGCGTTTCAATGCCTTCAAGAATTTCAAGCGCGCACAGCAAAATTGAAGCCCAAAAATTGGCTCAAAATTTAGATATAAAATATATTGAAATTCCAATCGCGGATATGGTAAATACCGTATATGACGGGATTAAAAAGGGTGAAGCTGAAACAGATTTTAAAAAGTATGAAAAATCTTACACGCTTGATAACATCCAGGCAAGAACAAGGGCAACGATTTTATGGGGGCTTGCAAACGAATTTGAAGGTATGCTTCCTGTTGCCACGTGCGATAAATCTGAATCTTATGTGGGCTATGCCACTATAAACGGGGATATGTCAGGGTCTTTTTCGCCGATAGGGGATATTACAAAAACAAAAACCTATGCGCTTGCAAAATTTATTAACGCCGAAAAAGAGATTATACCAAACGAAATAATTAAAAGGCGCCCCACCGCAGAGCTTGAATTTGACGATAAAACAGGCAGATTTTTAATGGCAGAAGAAGCGCTTATGCCTTATGAATTTTTGGATGAGGTTATATGGTATTTTGAAAACCGGAATTTGCACATTGATGAAATGATGCAAAAAGAATTTTTATATAAAACAAATAAGGCGCAAAAGGAAGAATGGATTAGAAAATTCTTTGCGCGCATGCAGGGCGCTTTATACAAATGGACGCTTGAGCCGCCATGTCCCATCACAGACAGGTGTTCTTTAGCGGATTGCGCACATCCCGTCAGCGTTAAAATTCCGCGCTAGCTCATCATCGGGCTTGTTGTACGTCCTGTTATCATTCTTGCAAGTTCATCAGGGTGCTGCGATTTTGCCAAAGCGTCCGCCTGGTCAATTTGTTTTGCTTTAAACAGGTCTCTTAGCGCCATATCAAGAGTCTGCATGCCCAAAGCGCCGCCTGTCTGAATTGAAGAGTATATTTGAGCTGTTTTATGTTCGCGGATTAAGTTTGCAATAGCGTTATTTACAACCATTATTTCCTGCGCCATAATCCTGCCCTTTTTGGTTACACCGTCTTCGGATAATTTCGGCAAAAGAGTTTGAGAGAAAACCGCAACTAAACTGTTTGAAAGCTGCAAACGCACCTGATACTGCTGACCTTCGGGGAAAGAATCCACAAGCCTGTCTATTGTTTGGCTGGCAGATGACGTGTGCAAAGTGCCCATAACCAAGTGGCCTGTTTCCGCCGCAGTAAGCGCCAGCGCCATTGTTTCCAGGTCCCTCATCTCACCTACAAGTATAACGTCAGGGTCTTCACGAAGGGCGGCTCTTAGCGCGTTTGAAGTGGAGCGCGTATCTTGCCCCAATTCGCGCTGGTGCACTATACTTTTTTTGGATGTATGAATAAATTCCACAGGGTCTTCAATTGTTAAAATGTGCTCTGCGCGGTTTGTGTTGATATAATCAATCATAGCCGCCAAAGTTGTTGATTTACCTGAACCGGTAGGCCCTGTAACCAGAATAAGGCCGCGCGGCCTGTCTGATATTGTTTTAATAACGGGCGGAAGCCCTAATTCTTCAAAAGAGGGCGGGGTTGTGTTGATACTTCTGAATGCCGCCGCATAAGAGCCTTTATCTTTATAGATGTTCACCCTGAAACGCCCGATGCCGTGCAGCCCGTAGCCAAAGTCAAGTTCCCAGTTTTGTTCAAGTTCGCGCCTCTGTTCGTTTGTTAAAATAGGAAACAGAAGGGTTTCAACGTCATCGCTGGATAAAACCGGAAGGCTTGTCCTCATCAAAGTGCCGTCTATACGAAGTACCGGGGGCAATTCTGCTGATATGTGCAAGTCTGACGCCCTTTTTTCTATTACAAGTTCAAGTATTTCTTCTATTAACATATTCTCTCCGCTATCTTACTGTATAATCGCATTTTACACTTTATTGCAACAAAAGTAAAGCAAACAGGAAAATTTAGGTCAAATTTACGAGAACACAAGGGGTCAAGATGCAAACTCATTGCTAACAGAACACAGATATGGTAAAATAAAATTATACTATTGATAATATGGGAAATTACAAATGAAAAAAGGTTTCACATTGGCGGAAGTTTTAATAACGTTAGCAAT
>CAZYYK010000152.1:0-257 GCA_964651135.1 uncultured Gammaproteobacteria bacterium
CATGGTGCGGGCCTTGCAGAAAGCAATTGCCTGTCATAGACGATGTTGCCGCCCAGTACAACGGTAAAGCCTTGGTTGGAAAAATAAATGTTGATGAAGGCCAAACCAAAGCGGCAGAATTTGGAATTTCAAGCATTCCCGCCCTTTTGGTTTTTCATAACGGCGAAGTTGTGGAAAGGCTTGTGGGTTTTCACACAAAAGAACAGCTTTCGCAAGTGCTTAACAAGTACGTGTAGGGAATTTAATGAAAGACGACC
>CAZYYK010000152.1:267-2796 GCA_964651135.1 uncultured Gammaproteobacteria bacterium
AACAAGGCTGAAAATAGTTATGGGGCTAATCCGTAAAAATGAATGCAATGTAGGCTTTATGGCCGAAAAACTGGGATTAGCCCAGCCTAATGTTTCGCAACATTTGACCGTGCTTAAAAATGCGGGAATTATTGAAGGGTACAAGAAAGGTGCGCAGACTTGTTATAAGATAACCAGCAAACTTGTTGCCGCAATAATTAAAAGCATTTGCCGCCAAAGCGCTGCAAATGCCGCTAAAGGCGATTCCTTAATTAAAGACGAAAATACATTTTTGTGACCCTTATTTTCTTATTAAATAGTCAAAAGCGCTCAAAGCTGCCGTTGCGCCTGCGCCCATAGCTATAATTACCTGTTTGTAGGGCACGGTTGTTACGTCTCCGGCTGCGAATATTCCTTCTTTGGAAGTTTGGCATTTGTCATCTATTATAACTTCGCCTCTTTTATTGATATCAACAGCGCCTTTTAGCCATTCACTGTTTGGTATTAAGCCGATTTGAACAAATATTCCGTCTGCTTGAATATTGTGTTTTTCGCCTGTTTTTCTATCAATATAATCAAATGAAGTAATTTTTTTGCCGTCCCCAAAAACTTGTGTTATCTGGGCATTTGTAATAACTTCCACGTTGGGCAATGTGGCAAGTTTTTTTTGCAAAACCTTATCGGCTTTTAGGGCATCGGCAAACTCTAAAAGCACAACCTTATTTGCAATTCCGCCCAAATCTATTGCCGCTTCTGCCCCCGAATTTCCGCCCCCGATTACCGCTGCTGTTTTGCCTTTATACAAAGGCGCATCGCAATGAGGGCAAAACACTATGCCCTTCTTCAAATATTCTTCTTCGCCCGAAACGCCCATCTTTCTCCAGCGGGCACCGCTTGCAATAATCAACACCCTGGCTTTTAAATTTGCCCCGCATTCAAGCGCAACTTTAAACAAATCGCCTTCTTTTTTAATGCCTGTTGCTTTTTGAGCATTTATAATATCAATGTCATAAACTTTAACGTGATTTTCTAAATCCGCCACCAGTTTTGGGCCTTCGGTTTTTTTGACCGATATAAAATTTTCTATATCAAGAGTGTCTAAAATTTGCCCGCCGAATTTTTCTGAAACCATGCCTGTTCTTATTCCCTTGCGCGAAGCGTATATAGCTGCCGCAGAACCCGCAGGGCCGCCGCCGATAACTAAAACATCAAAGGGTGCTTTATTATTTATCTCTTTAATTATTAATTCGGTATCAAAAGCCCCCAGCTTGTTTAAAATTTCTTCAAGGCTCATCCGCCCGAGGTAAAATTCTTTGTTATTGAGATAAATCGTCGGAACACCCCTAATACCAAGGTTTTCAACTTCTTGTATGTTAATTGAGCCGTCAACTATTGTGCTTGAAATGTTGGGGTTAAGTATTGCCATAATGTTCAATGCCTGCACAACATTCGGGCAATTCTGGCATGTAAGAGATATATAAACCGTAAAATCGCACCTGTGATCGATGTTTTTTACCATGTTCAATAAATTTTCACCAATTTTTATGGGGCGTGTGCCAACTTGAAGCATTGCAAGAACAAGGGAATTAAATTCATGCCCCAGGGGAATTGCGGCAAAATTAATCTTGATGTCTTTGTTGGGATTAATTATAAAAAATGAAGGCCTGCGCGAAGAATTGCCATTTTCGGCATATCCCACCTTATCCGAAAGGGAAGATATTTCCTGTAATAATTCCCTCATTTTATCGGATGTGGGGCTATTATCAAGTGTGGCTTCAAGAACTATATTTTCATCAATGGTATCAAGATAGGACTTTAATTGTTCCTTTATTGCTGCATCTAACACTTATACCCTCTTAATTATATCTTACCCACTAAATCAGCGTCGGTTACTTCAACAAATGCATTATTGTGATACACAATATTCGATTATAATAACAAAAAAAACAATAGCTTACAATCTAAAAATGTATACCCGAATGTTTAAGATAAAGTTTATGAAGCAATAAAATTTTGCGGTAATTGCTTGCCGCCCTGGGTCAAAATTGCCTCAGGATGAAACTGCACGCCGTAAACAGGATAATTTTTATGTTTAAGCGCCATAATAAGGGGCGGGCGGTTTTCGGCGCATTCGCTATGCCCTATAATTTCCAGACAATTCGGCATTGTGGAGTTATCTGCAATTAATGAATGATACCGCGTTGCCAAAAAACCTTGTTTTAAGCCCTTAAAGAGTGTGTCGGGTTTAAAATAAATTTTTGAAACCTTGCCATGCCGGGGTGCATGCGCTTTTACAATTTTAGCACCGAAGAACTGCGCAATACACTGGTGCCCCAAACAAATTCCCAGTATTTTTTTGGTTTTGTAAAATTCTTTTACAACGTCAAGCGAAATTCCCGCATCATAAGGATTTTTAGGGCCGGGCGAAATTATTATTGAAGAAAAATCAAGATTCTTTAATTCAGTAATTGTAATTTTATCATTTTTAAAGATTCGTGGGTTTGTGCCAAGTTCGCACAGATATTGAACAATGTTGTATGTAAAAGAATC
>CAZYYK010000153.1:0-2668 GCA_964651135.1 uncultured Gammaproteobacteria bacterium
GTTTCTTCTTTTTGCACAGCAAGGTTTGAGCCAAAAAGAAAGAAATGGGTGGAAAATGTTTCGACAGAAACAAGAATTTTCTTTTATTAGATCCTGAAACTAGTTCAGGATGACGCGTAAGTGTTAAAGCGTATATTTTCTTTTCCATTTTTCCTACCTCTTTTTCTATTTTACCAATAATAGTTCTTAAAATATATATTATCATGAGTAAAATAAAAAACAATATTTAATTAAAATAATACCATGGATGAAAGAAAATTGAAAAGAAAAATAGCTGAAAATATCAGAATTTTAAGAGCCAAAAACAGATATTCGCAGGATAAGCTGTCGGAACTTTCAGGCATAAGCCAAAAATATATAACAAAAATTGAAAACGAACTTGTAAACCCGAGCATTTTAGTTATGATGAAAATAGCCGAAGCCTTTGAAGTTGAGCTCAATGACCTTGTGTATTAGCTAATCCAAAAGCACAACGCAATGCGCGCACACTGCCCTGCCTTCGCCCACGGCGTCAAGCCCTTCGTTTGTTTTGGCCTTTATTCCTATCTGCTTTTCGCTAATCCCTAAAACGCGCGCGATATTTTCCTTCATCTGCGCCGTGTGGGGCTTCATTTTGGGCTTTTCACAAATTATATTGCAATCCATGTTAATAATTTTAAAATTAAATTTCTCTTTTATTGTTTCTAAAAGTTTAAGGCTGTCTGCCCCTTTATATTTAGGGTCATTATCGGGAAACTGTGTGCCGATATCATCCTCACCCAGTGCCCCTAAAATAGCGTCAATTATAGCGTGCAGCAATACATCGCCGTCAGAATGCGCCGCAAAACCTTTATCATGCTTGATTTTTACACCGCCCAAAATAAATTCGCGCCCATCTGCTAACGCATGAATATCATATCCAATACCTGTTCTCATAAAATATATTTCTCCATAGCACACACAAGCCCGTCTTCATCAACAGGGGGGCAGATGTAATGCGCGATTGTTTTTAATTTTTCGCTGGCATTTTGCATGGCAACCCTAACGCCGGCGCATTTTAGCATTTCATAATCATTATCCTGGTCGCCCGCCGCCATAACTTCTTCTTTTTCAATGCCCCAGTGTTTCATCAAAAACTTTGCGGCGTGGCCTTTTGTGGCATTTGTGTTTGTGATTTCACAGTAATATTTATGCGAGCGCACAATCGTTAATTTGCCGTCATAGCGTTCCTTAAGCTCTTTTTGAATTTCAAACATTTTATTTTCATCATACATAACGGCTAAAAGCTTGCTGACATTGCCAAGCACCAGTTCATTAAAGGTTTTAACGGGCGTGTAGGTGATAAAACGCCCTTTGCAATAATCATCCATAATTTTTTTGTCATCGTCTTCCACATAAAGTTTGTCGTTATTGTATAAATTTGTGTGGATTTTTTTTGTCCTTAAAAAATCTATAACGTTCCATGCCATATCAACATCAACACTTGCCTGCCAAAGAGTGCCGTTTTCATCCCTTACCATAGCGCCCTGATAGCAAATAACGGGCGTGTTGAGATTAAATTGGTTGCGCACGGGAAAAACACCGTCAAACATTCTGCCTGAAGCAAGAACAACCTTCACCCCTTTATTTTTCACCTTTTCAAGCGCTTCAAACGTTTTTTTGCCCGCGGAGCAGTCGTGTTTTAAAAGGGTGCCGTCTATATCTGTAACTAACATTTTAATTGCCATTTTTTTATTATATAATAAAAACAAAGAGGAGGATGAGGATTATATGCAAGAACGCCAAAAACCAACGGAACAAGATAAAATCAAAAGAAGAAGCAATTTTGAATCTGTGGAAGAAAATTTTACGGCAGAACAAGCGCGCTTGGAAGCTTTGCGCTGCTTGAACTGCAAAAACCCTATGTGCAAAAAAGGCTGCCCCGTAAGTGTTAATATACCTGAATTTATCACAAAGGTAAAAGAAGGGGATTTACAGGGCGCGGGCGACATTATAAGGGCAGATAACATGCTCCCTTCTGTTTGCGGCAGAATTTGCCCGCAAGAGCGCCAGTGCGAGGACAAATGCATTTTGGGGATAAAATCAAAGCCTGTTGCAATAGGGGCGCTTGAGCGCTACGTTGGCGACAGTTCCAAACCAAAAAGGGTTGAAATTAAACCAATCGGCAAAAAGGTTGCTATTGTGGGTTCGGGCTGTGCAGGCATGAGCGCTGCGGCAGATCTTAGAAACGCAGGGTTTGACGTTACAGTGTTTGAAGCGCTGCATGAGCTTGGAGGCGTTTTAAGGTACGGCATTCCGCCGTTCCGTTTGCCAAGAGAAGTATTGGACAGAGAAATTAAAAGCTTAAAAGAAATAGGCGTTAAATTTAAGAAAAATGTTATTGTGGGAAAATCCATAACGCTAAAACAGTTGCAGGATGAAGGATACAGCGCAATTTTTATATGCTCTGGCGCGGGCTTACCAAAAATGCTTAACATAAAAGGTGAAAATTTGAACGGGGTTTACAGCGCAAACGAATTTTTAACCCGCGTGAATTTAATGCATGCCCACAAAAGCCTTGCGCCCACGCCGCTCAAAGCAAGCGGTGCGGTTGCCGTTATTGGCGGCGGAAATGTGGCAATGGATGCGGCAAGAGTTGCGCTGCGCGTGGGCTTTAGCGAAGTTTACATAGTGTACAGGCGCACGGAAG
>CAZYYK010000154.1:0-2663 GCA_964651135.1 uncultured Gammaproteobacteria bacterium
CCAGGCACTTTTAAACCGCACAAATTCTTCATATCAATCTCTTAAATATAAAGAGATTTTAAGCCTTGGCGATATTACCCTGGTGCCCGAAACTTATGAGATTAAAATTTTGGATAAGACGGGAAAATTAACGCCCACGGAATTTGAAATTTTAAATGTCTTAATGCAGAACAACAACTCAATGGTTTCTTTAAAACAGCTGCTGAAAGAGGTTTGGGGCTATGATGAAGACGATAATGTTGATATAATAAGGGTTCATGTGCGCCATTTGCGCTCAAAAATAGATGCAATTTCACCAAAAGGCGTTAAATATATTGAAACGGTTTACGCCGGCGGATATAAGCTTATACCGCAAGGTATTGCCTTAATCAAAAAATAAATTATTTATAAACCTGCTCATTTTTGCCCTCAGTGTCTTTGATTGTTGAATCCATGGAGCAAGCATCGTAATAAGTGTCATTTCCCCAGCCGCCGTACATTTGTGTGCCTTGCGGCGCAGGCGTTTTCCAGGTATAGCCGTTTGCGTAATCTACCCTTCTTGCAACGCCATTATAGAAGGTGTCTTCCCCCTTGTCTAAACCCCACATTGCTGCCCAGAGGCTATAATCCCCACCGTAGAGTTTGTTATCTTTGCCGGTTGTTACAAAAAATGTATCGTTCCCCCAGCCGCCTTGAACAGTGCAATCGTTGGAATTTACTATTTTTATAACATCATCGCCCCCTTTTGCATCAACTTCAACTCCTCTGGAATTTTGGACAAGAAAGCTGTCTTCGCCATCAGTGCCTTCAATTCGGGCATAGTCTAAATCGTCGAATATGTATTCGTTTTCACTTGTTCTAAAAATATGGTCTGCAACATTGCGCTCTGACACCACATCAAGGTCTACGCAAGAAATTGCCACCTTTATTTTCCCGTCTATTTCATAAATTTTTTCGTAATAATTATCTTTAATTGTTTTGACGCCAACCGCTTTATAGCTGTGAGATTTCTTAAAAGCCTCTGTATCAAGAGCTTGGATGGTTGATGGGTCTGTTTTTGCCATTTTATTTATACTAAACATATTCTTTCCTTTTGTGCTTATATCATTTATATATACTAAATATATAAAGTTAAATTTAGGGAAAAAATTGCTGTTTTTTTATTTCAAAAAGTGTAAAAGATTATTTTTAAAAGCTTTTTAGGGTTTATATTTTGTTACAAATATATTTTGCAACGCCTTCGCCCATCGACATGCAGCTTGTCTGAACCCTTAGCGCTGCTTGTGCCTCAAAATCAGCCCCTAAGGCGCGCCCTGTTATAAAAAGGTTGTCGTAATCCGCACTCATCAGGCTTTCAAGGGGCAAACTGTACCTGTAAACCTTTTGCATTGCGGGTGTGTTTTTGTCATCAGAATGGATATCAATAGGGTAGTCCGAAAAAAGCACCGCGTTTTCAAATGTTTTGCCGCTTAACATATCGCATTTCGTGTATGTATAGCGGCATTTCACCCTCCCGCTTTCCCTAATGCCTGCCATATCGGCTATATTTGATATGTAAGCATGTTTAAAACCCCTAAGATATTTTTTACAGAAATTCGCCAGCCTAAATATAGCTTCTCTGGCGTCCGTTAAGGCTTCTGAAAAACTTGCGGGAGTATTAAAGTCTTTAGAAAAAATTTCAGGGCAGTTAAAAGCGATTGTGGACGACATGCCCGCAGCGGTAAATATTTGGAAGTACCTGGAGTCACTCTCTTTTAAGCAGCCTTCTTTAATGGCTTGGTTGAAAACAGGTTCCAGCGCCCATTTCCTGCCCTTATCCCACGTATAGGCGGTGCTTAAGTGGGTTTGGCCTTCAATTTCATAAACGGTTGTAACGTTTTCATCTTTGTCAATTTCTCTTAAAAAGCTTGCCAAAGCGGGAATATCAACATTTGACATCATAAAACGCAGGCTTGAAGCCTGTTTTTGGGCATTATCTTTTAAAAATTCGCACCCAGCAAGACGAGCCAAACTTCCACAGCCTGTTGCATCAACATAATATATCGATTCGACAGGTAACGATAACGTTTGATGAGCCAAAATCACAGACTTTATATTTTTTGAATTATTTTTCTTCTCAATTTTGATTTCTTTAACTTCGGTTTCGTAAAAAATTTTGCAGCCGACAGATTTCAACATTTGTTCTAAAACAATTTTTAAAAGCACAGGGTTAAACCAGCCGGGGTTTTTATCTCCATATTCAACTTGCGCTCCGTATTTTTTTGAAAATGAAATTAAATCGTAAAAAAAATCCTGGTTAAAGTTTTGTGGCTCTGTTTTCATTGCGGGAATAACCAACCCGCCCGTCATTAAACCGCCCAGATAGCTGTTTTTTTCAATCAGCAGTACTTTAAGCCCAAGTTTGGACGCTATATAAGCACACGCTATCCCCGATATTCCGCCACCCGCTACTGTGAGGTCATACATAAATTTCCCCCTATGTCATTATAAATATATCATATTTTTATTTTTTTGGCTATTATGAAGGCATACAAATTGAGGCAGTTATAATAAAAAAATACTCCTGAATCACATTTTGATGATATATCTGTATTTTATGCCTATTTACATGCTTTTAGACAGGTATCTATAATATATATTATGTAAACTAACTTTATTTTTACACTAAAAAAATACTTTAAAAG
>CAZYYK010000155.1:0-2593 GCA_964651135.1 uncultured Gammaproteobacteria bacterium
CTAAAATGTTTACGGATGACTATGAAAAACGCGTTGACCCCAGAGGCAAGGTTTATTACTGGATGGCGGGCGAATTGACAAGAGACCATGAGGAAGACGGAACGGATATTGCCGCATTGCGCTCTAACAGGGTTTCAATTACCCCTATAACCTTTGAAATGACGCACACAAATGTTATGGAAAGCCTTGAAAACGCTTTTTGTACGGGCAAAGTATGTGACTGGTTCGGTTACAGAGCAAAACGTTAAAAATTTATGGAAAAGCCGCCTGAAGACGGCTGAATTATTAGAGAGGATAAAATGAGAAAACGTGCATATATCAGTGTTTTTGATAAAACCGGAATTGTAGAATTAGCCCACAAGCTTGATAAAAAAGGCTGGGAAATAATTTCAACAGGCAAAACTTGCGCCATTTTAAATGAAAACGGCATTAAAGCCGTTGAAAGCTCAACCATAACAGGCTTTGGCGAACTTTTAGGCGGCAAGGTAAAATCTTTGCACCCCAAAATTTTTGCAGGCATTTTGGCCAATAAAGAAGAGATTCCAAGCCTTGAAGAGCCTCCCTTTTCGCTTGTGGTTGTAAATCTTTACCCCTTTGAAGAATACAAAGGCAAAAATGTTGAACTTGAAACACTGCTTAAAAATATTGATATAGGGGGCGTTTCACTTTTAAGGGCAGGGGCTAAAAACTTTGAAAATGTTGCTGTGGTGTGCTCTGTGGATGATTATGATATTGATTTTGACAACATAACGCTTGCCCAGCGCCAAAAACTTGCACTTAAAGTTTTTGAAACAACATCCAAATACGATTTTTCAATTTTTGATGAATTGGGCAAAAACTTCAATAACTACGCGCTTAAAGATGAACTAAAAGATGCCGAAGCTTTTTATTTAAACAAAAAAAATGATTTAAGGTACGGCGAAAATCCTCACCAAAAAGCCGCTCTTTACACTCCTTGCGGTATATCGCTTTTAGATTATGAAATTTTAAACGGCAAAGAGATGTCTTACAACAATATTTTAGATACAACATCAGCGCTTGATATTGCAAGCGAATTTTACGATACCAACGCCACGGTTATTGTAAAACACACTAACCCTTGCGGTGTGGCGCTTGGCACAAGCATGCTGGACAGCTGGAAAAAAGCCCTGGATTGCGACCCCCTGAGCGCTTTTGGCGGGATTGTTGCTTTTACAAAGCAGGTTGATGAAAACCTTGCAAAAAATTTGACGGCAATGTTTTTGGAAGTGGTGATAGCGCCTTCTTACACGGATGAGGCTTTGGAAAATTTGCGCGGCAAAAAGAATTTAAGGGTGATAAAATTAAACACGCCTTTGCAGGAATATAAAAAATACGCCCAAAAAGAATTAAAATTTACCCCCTTCGGCGCACTTTTACAGGAAAAAGATACGCTGGAATTAAACCCTGAAACTTTTAAGGTTGTAACGGACGCTAAACCAACGCAAGAACAGGTGGAAGATATGGTTTTTGCCTTTAAAGTTGCGCAGCACTTGAAATCAAATGCCATTGTTATTGCAAAGGATTTAAAAACCCTTGGAATTTGCGGAGGGCAGACAAGCAGGGTGGGGTCTGTTGAAATTGCGCTAGAGCGCGTTTGTGATGGCTGCAAGGACGCCGTTTTGGCCTCTGACGGGTTTTTCCCCGCAACAGATAACATTGATGCTGCCGCACAAAATAGAATTGCCGCCATAATTCAGCCGGGCGGAAGCATTAAAGACGAGGAAGTTATAAAAGTTGCAAATAAATATTCTCTTGTTATGATAACAACGGGTATTAGGCACTTTAAACATTAAAAAGCATGGCAACAACAAATAAAAAAGCGATATTTTCATTAAGTCTGGGACATTTTATGGCGGATATGTACCCGTCTTGTCTTGTGCCGCTGTATCCTTTTATTGCGGCAAAACTTATGGTATCTTTGGCCACTATAAGCATAATTATAAGTTTAGGGAATTTTTTATCTACAATGCTTCAGCCCATTTTCGGCTTTCTTGCAGATAGAACACGCCACAGAGGATATATGTTCTGGGGTTTGATGTTAGGAGCCTTTTTTGTGCCGGCTGTTGTGTTTGCAAATAATATTTATATTTTAGGCCTTTGTTTAACTTTGGCAATATCGGGCAATGCCCTTTTTCATCCGCAGGTTATGTCTATGGTGTCTGTTTTTAACCATAATAACCCGAATTTGAATAAATATATGGGTATATTTATGGGTGTGGGGATTATAGGCTACGGAATAGGCCCTGTGCTTTCATCAACTTTAGTGGGAAAATTTGACTCGCCCGGAATATTTTTTATAACATTTTTAGGAGTTTCAATAGCGTTGTTTTTGTATTTTTCTGTTCCCAAAATTCCTGTTGAAACAGTAAGCACGTCTAAAGACAACTTTTTTAACGTGTTTTCAAAAATCCTTAAAAACCCTGCGCTGATGTCACTTATGCTGTTATCTGTTATGAAATCTTTGGTGGGGATGAGCTTTGGCACATATATGCCCTTTTTACTTAAAGAAAACGGTTACGGGTTAAGCCAAATAGGCATTATTATAACACTATTTTTCTTGTTTTCCGGCGTT
>CAZYYK010000156.1:0-2589 GCA_964651135.1 uncultured Gammaproteobacteria bacterium
CTTTTGGGAAAAAGGGTGAGCACGCGGTCTTTGCCTTGAAAGAACTACAGGACCCGGCTATTGTGTCGGCAGAGATAGCTCTTACCTATTTTAAAGCTGATAAAGAAGAAAAGGGTAAAGAAGCAGATAGACAATATGATGAAGTGTTCAAGCTGGTTAGGGACCTTTTATTTGAAAAACATCCATTACCATCCATTGCTGGCAGAAGAGCTGAGTCTCTTAAGGTAATAAAAGTATTAGAGGAAAACTTGCCAAAAGCAAAAGAGAGGGGCTTGTTGTGTGCAAAATTTTAAGGGCTTTTTCAATATGCTCTGCGTCAAAAATTGAATTTTTGCCTATGTGCAGCAGGGATGTTTGCGTTAAAGAGCCGCCTGTTTTATGCAGGGAATGCACAACCATATCCGCACCCAATTCAAGCGAAGATTTTGGCAATTTTGGGCTAAAATGCCACAGGCTGCCGTGGGCTTCATCCACCACAAGCGGCACTTGATATTTTTTACAAACTTTCGAAATGGAAGGAATATCGCTTATAATGCCTTCATAAGTGGGGTTTGTAAGCCACACAAGCTTAATATCTTTTGATTTTTTTAAGATATTTTCAAGGTCAGATGCTGTTACGGCGCCAAAAATAGACCAATCTTCCAGTTTTTTGGGGATAAGCCAGGTGGGGTTTGCGCCCGATAGTATTGTGCCCGTTAAAACAGAGCGGTGGCAGTTGCGCCCTATAACAATCTCGTCATTGGGTTTTGTAGCGCCCAGCGCTAATGCCAGGTTTCCGATAGTTGAGCCGCAGGTTAAAAAGAAAGTTTTTTTTGCGCCAAATGCTTTTGCTGCAAGCTCTTGCGCTTTTTTTACAGGGCCTGTTGCAGGGTGCAATGTGCCCAGGTTATCAAATTCATCTGTTGTATCAATTTTAAAAACTTCTTCGCCTATTAATTCTTTAAAATTGGCGCAAATTGCCTTGCCGCGGTTGTGCCCGGGAATGTGAAAACCAGTACATGGGTGTTTTTTATAATGTTTCAGCGCATCTAAAATGGGTGTTTTTTGTTTTTTTTCCATCCTTAATACCCACCCATAGGCAAAGGGGCCGAATTTGTTTTTGGCGGGGTTGCAACAAAGGGGCTTTTAACCGCTTCATTTTGAGGCTTATTTACCGCAGGCATAGGCATTGGCGGCTTGGGGTTTGCCGCGTTTGTTTTATCTTCAAGCGCCTCATCGTCTTCTGTTTTATAATTTCCTTCTCCCTCAAAGGTTTCTTGCGGCTCGCCCACCACCTGTGTATGCGTCGAATCTTGAATTTCAGGATAATCAAAAACGCTTTTTGGGAATTTGCTTGTTGCAACTTTCATATAATCGCGCCAAATCCTTGCGGGAACACCGCCCCCGGTAAAAGCTCCGCCCAACTTTGTGTTGTCATCATTGCCTATCCAAACGCCCGTAACTAAATTGGGTGTGTAGCCCATAAACCAGGCATCTCTGTAATCATCCGTTGTACCGGTTTTGCCTGCGGCCTCTTTTCCTATATTAGCCGCACGCCCCGTGCCCACTTGAATAACTTTTTTAAGCATAAAAGTCATGGCGGATGCCGTATCAAAGCTTATGACTTTAACAATTTTCGGGCCGGAATTTTCATACATTACAACGCCACGGGAATTTTCAACACGCTCAACCGAATAAGGGCGCACTTTAAACCCGCCGTTTGCAAAAGCGCCGTAGGCTATAACCATATCATAAAGCTTAACCCCGTTTGAACCCAGGGCAATTGTCATATCGTATTGCAGGGGGGTTGTTATACCCATTTCTTTGGCAAAATTTATAACCGTGCCCACGCCTATTTTTTGTATTAATTGCACGGCACACACGTTTGAAGAAACAGCTAAAGCAAGCCACATTGGAATTTTGCCCCGATATTTTGCGCCGTAATTTTTGGGAGCCCAATCGTTTATTTCGATGGGGCGGTCTTCCATAATATCCATAGGGTTATAGCCCTGCTGAAGGGCTGCGGCATAAACAAACGGTTTAAAAGAAGACCCGGGCGGCCTTATTGCGTTTGTAACCCTGTCATATTGGCTTTTTTCATAGTTTTTGCCGCCAACATAGGCCTGAATTTTACCTGTTGTGGGGCTGAAAGAAAAAAGCGCGCCCTGAGATTTATCTTTTACAAGCCCCACTCCTTTTAAATTGTCTGAAATAGCTTCCTGCGCTTTTATTTGCGAATCATAATCAATTGTTGTATAGATTTTAAGCCCGCCTTGGGAAATTTCCTGCTCATCAAAGCCCAATTTTTCCATTTCCGCTAAAACGTAGTCCACAAAATAGGGGGCTTTGTTGTAAGAATAAATTCTTGGCTTTTTGTTCAGGTGCAATTTTTCATCCAGCGCTTTTTTGTACTGTTCTTTTGTTATGTAACCTGTCCTGTACATTCTTTTTAAAACCCAGTCGCGGCGTTTTACGGCTTTATCGGGGTTTTGCAGGGGCGAATATATGCTTGGCGCCTGCGGAAGCCCTGCTATCAGCGCTTTTTCCGCCAGTGTTAATTCGTCTAAACTTTTATCAAAATAGGTCTGCGCGGCACTTACAACCCCGTAG
>CAZYYK010000157.1:0-2511 GCA_964651135.1 uncultured Gammaproteobacteria bacterium
TCAGAAGTTCTTGTTTTGCATGTGTCTCCTTCTTCTTTTGTCTGTTTCTTTATAAATTACAAACACAATTATCCATCAAAATTAAAAAATTATGGAGGATAGGAGACTCGAACTCCTAACCCCCTGCGTGCAAAGCAGGTGCTCTACCAATTGAGCCAATCCCCCATATTAAATTGTCAACGCTGCATTGCCTAACGCCAAGGCTTGCACATCAATAATAACAGACACAAAAAAAATAATCAACAATATTTTTTAAAAACGTAGGGCACCCTTACACCTTGCGTCAGCCAAAAAGCCAAAACATCCAAGAAACAATTTGCACTTTGCGCTCCCTTTATGCAATAATATAAAAGTTGGAGGGCAAGTTTTGGAAAACATAATAATTTTAATTTCAGTATTTTTAGCGGGCGGTATTTTCGGTCTTTTAACGGGCATTGTTTTAGGGTTTTTTATTGCGCGTGCCAAAAATAATGAACTTGCAGCGCAAAAAATCAAGGAAGATTTTGTAAACCTTGCCAATGCAACGCTTGTTGAAAAGCAGCAAAAAATTCAAGAACAAAACGCCCAAACCCTTGAAGATAAAATGAAACCCGTGCTTGAGCGCATAAAGGAATTTCAGAAAAAAGTCGATGATTTTAATAAAACAGAAATTGAAAACAATATTTCTTTGATGAAACAATTTGAATATATGGAAAAAAACAACCGCGCCATAACGGAAGAAACCCAAAAATTGACCCTTGCGCTCACCAAAAATCAAAATGTCAAAGGGGCATACGGCGAAGGGCTTTTGGAAATTATCCTTGAAAAATCGGGGTTAAGGGAAGGTGTTCATTACCATAAACAGTATAACACCCAAAATACGGACGATAAAACAATCCGCCCCGATATCGTGGTTAATTTGCCGAACAATAAACACTTGATAATAGATTCAAAATTCACTCTTACAAGCTTTATTGAAATGTGCTCTGACGATGAAAACAAAGAAACATGCGATAAATTTAAAAGGGAAGTGCGCGCGCGTGTGGATGAAATATCCAAAAAAGGCTACACCCAAGCACAGGGGCTTTTTCAGCCCGATTTTGTTTTCATATACGTGCCTTTGGAAAATTCGCTTGCCGCAATTTATCAAGATAAAGATTTGGTGCAGTATTCTTTAAACAGAAATATTATAATTGTGGGAACATCGTCCGTTCTTGCAAGCATTAAACTTATAGACCAGCTTTGGGCGCGCGAAAAGAGCAATGAAACGGTTGAAAAAATAACACAGGCGGGCGTTTCGCTGTATGAAACATTTAGTGCTTTTTGCGAAGATTTAAAAGACCTGCAAAACCAATTTGAAAACATAGGCGCACAATTCACCAAAACCCTGAACCGCTTCACAAGAAACAACCCCAAAAACCCGAGCATGTTCTCACAAATTGAAAAGCTCAAAGAATACGGTATTACAACATCTAAGCAAATTCCGGGCGAATTTTTAGAGGTATCCCAAGCCAATGAATGATATTTTAATTCTGCACACTCTTTTAAAATATGACTGCACAATGTACACCATAAATAAAATTGTGCAAAGTGTGTTTTTTGCTTATGCCAAGCCAAGTTTCGGTTCTTTGAACCCTGCAATCAAGCGCCTTATAAAAAAAGGCTATATTAAAGAGGATGAAAAAATAACCCAGGGCGGCAAACGCTCAAATCTTCTTTCAATTACAAGTTCGGGCGAAAAATACCTAAAGGATGAACTTTTAAAAATAAAATTCGTAAACCCTGCAAATTTTATAAATTCTGCAAGCATTGCCCTTATGTGCGACAATGTTTTAAGCGCGCAGGAAGCCGAAGAATTTAAGAAAAATTTATCTTATGAGCTTAAAATTTATAAAAAATATGTGAACGATAAATTAAATTCCCCCTACAACAATATGTCCGATAAACAAAAATATGTAACCAATCTGGCACTTTTAGAAGTGGAAAAACTTGAGGAATTATGCCGATAGGAATGATTGTTGATCAGGTTATTGAAAACTCAATTGCCGCACAAATTGGGCTTAGCGCGGGCGATGAAATTTTATCAATCAACAATCAAAAACCAAAAGATATTATAGAATACACATTTCTGGCGCAGGATGAAATTGTGGAGCTTGAAATTAAGCGCTCTTCGGGCGGCACTGAAATTATTAAAATAGAAAAAGATTTTGAAGAAGATTTAGGCATTTATTTTAAAACCCTTGTTTTTGACAAGATAAAACCCTGCGCAAACAGTTGTATTTTCTGCTTTGTGGACGGCCAGCCCCAAGGCTTGCGCGAAAGCCTTTATATCAAAGACGATGACTGGCGGCTTTCTTACTTGCAGGGTACATATATAACGCTTACAAACCTGACACCTTCAGATTGGCAGCGCATTTGCGCCTTTCGCCCGAGCCCTTTATATGTTTCAATCCACACAACAAATCCCGCTTTAAGGGCAAAAATGCTTAGAAACCCGAGGGCAGAAAACATTATGCAGGATTTAAAAAAGCT
>CAZYYK010000158.1:0-2484 GCA_964651135.1 uncultured Gammaproteobacteria bacterium
TTTTTCCATAACTTTTAGCCTTTCGTCTGCTATATCTTCAATTGTATCAGTTTTTTTTGAAAAACACAAATTAGCATAACAAAACTCCCCGGTTTTGCCGAGGAGCTTTAAAAGTGTTCTTTACCTAATAGGTAAGCCTTGTCTGCCTTAAACAGAGCTACTTTTTGTTAACTAAAGCTTTGAATTTTTTGCCTGCAGAAAATGCCGGCACTTTTTTAGCTGCAATTTTGATTTCTTTGCCTGTTTGAGGGTTGCGGCCTGTTCTTGCGGCACGTTTTCTTGATTCAAAAGTACCGAATCCGATTAATGTAATTTTGTTGCCTTTTTTTACATTAGATTGGATTGTGTCAATCCAAGCGCCCAAAACTGCTGCTGCATCTTTTTGAGTAACCTTAGCTAATTTTGCAACTTCTTGCACTAATTCTTCTTTGTTCATAGTAATTCTCCCTTCTAAAGATTTACATGCCCTATTATATTGGTTTTTTAAAAACATGCAAGTTTTTTACGAAATATGAATGATTTTTAACAAATCGCTTGCAATGAAGGAAGAAGCAAGGATTAAAAAACTAAGCCGCAGGAAAAATATAAACTTATCAAAAATTCGTCGGTTGAAAATACAAATAATTTGCAAGATTCAGAAAAATTTGATACAATATACGATAGCTAAAAAAGGAGATAAAATGGAAGAAATTATTACATTTGTCCCCCCCCCCCCCCCAAAAAAAAATTATAGGGTAAAAACAGGGTTCACCTTAGCAGAAGTGCTTATAACATTAGCAATAATAGGCGTTGTGGCAGCCCTTACCATTCCTGCGGTTGTGAAGAATTACAGGGCAACACAGTTAAAAACGCAGTTTAAAAAAGCGTATTCTATTTTAAATCAGACGGTTGCAAGAATGAATTTGGAAGAAGGCGTTATTATATCAAAATTGCCCACTCCTGGCGGCTATAATGCTTTTTATAATATATTTAAAAATTATGTAAAAATTTCAAAAGATTGCGGAGAAAGTGGCTGCGTTTACATAGTGCCGATACATACACTTTGGGATGACGGACAACTTATTTTGCAAAACGGCATGCTTGTGATGATTGAAAATTTTAATTCTGAAACGCTGCTCACAATTGATATTAACGGCATGGAAAAAGGCCCTAACGCCTGGGGGCATGATGTTTTTACGTTTCAATTAATGAATAGCGGCAAATTTATACCCGTGGGGGCAGTTGGCACTATGTACACAGATGCAAGCACCTATTGTTCCAAAGCTTCAACCTCCGGTATGAACGGGATAGCTTGTGCTTACAGGGCGCTTACGGATGAGGATTATTTTAAAAACCTGCCTTAGGCTTTGAGCATTTCATCAACAATCAATTCGCCCATTTTGCTTGTGCCGATAAGCGTTTTACCCTCACTTATTATATCCTGGGTTCTATAACCTTGCGCCAAAACCTTTTTCACCGATTTTTCAATTAAACTGTAAGCTTCATCCTTTTTAAAGCTGTATTTTAACATCATTGCGGCGGATAAAATTGTGGCAATTGGGTTTACAACGTCTTTGCCCTTTAAATCGGGCGCTGAGCCGTGGATTGGTTCATACATGGCACATTTGCCCTCATCTGATAAGCTGGCGCTTGGTAAAAGCCCCAAAGAGCCCGAGAGCATTGAGGCTTCATCAGATAAAATATCGCCAAAAATGTTGCCCGTAACAATTGTATCAAACTGTTTGGGTGCGCGGATAAGCTGCATTGCCGCATTATCAACATACATATGCGTCAGTTCAACATCGGGATATTGGGCGGATATTTCCGTTACAACTTCTCTCCAAAGCCTTGAAACATCTAAAACATTGGCTTTATCAACGCTGCATAATTTGCCCCCGCGCGCTTGTGCCGTTTTAAAGGCAACATGAGCTATTTTTCTAATTTCATTTTCATCATAAATCATATTGTTAAAGCCCACACGCGTGCCCCTGCCTTGAAAATCCACCCTCACTTCAATGCCCTTGGGAAGCCCGAAATAAACATCGCCTGTAAGTTCGCGAATTATCATAATATCAACACCGCCCACAATTTCAGGTTTCAGCGGGCTTGATGATACCAATTCATCCCAAACAATTGCAGGACGAAGGTTTGCATATAAATTAAGCTCTTTTCTGATACCCAATAAAGCGCGCTCGGGGCGCACTTCAGGCGGCAGTGTATCATATTTCCAATCGCCCACAGCGCCCAGTAAAACAGCGTCAGAGGCTTTAGCAAGTTTTATGGTGTCATCAGGCAAAGGTTTGCCGTATTTTTCATAGGCGCACCCGCCTATTAAAGCCTCATCAAATTGAAATTTAATATCATAAACTTTACCCGCAGCTTCAAGCACCTTAATTGCTTCACAAACAACCTCAGGGCCAATGCCGTCCCCTTTTAAAACCGCTATTTTGTACATTTTAAACTCCCAGTTTCTTTTTTGTATAATTAACCAAACCGCCCGCGTTT
>CAZYYK010000159.1:0-2455 GCA_964651135.1 uncultured Gammaproteobacteria bacterium
TAGAGCCTGAAGGCTCAAACACCTATGAAATGTATATTCAGGGCTTTTCAACAAGCCTTCCCATTGATGTTCAAACCCAAATGCTAAGAACACTCCCCGGGCTTGAAAACGTGTCTGTCATAAAACCCGCCTATGCGGTTGAATATGACAGCGTTTCAGCGCTTGAACTAACCCACTCTTTAATGTGCAAAAAAATTAAGGGCCTGTTTTTAGCAGGGCAGATTAACGGCACATCAGGCTATGAAGAAGCCGCAGCGCAAGGGCTTGTTGCGGGCATTAACGCCGTGCTTTTCTTGCAGGGTAAAAAACCGCTTGAGCTTGAGCGCTCAAATTCTTATATCGGCACCCTTATTGATGATTTGGTTACAAAAGATTTGGATGAACCGTATCGTATGCTAACATCAAGAAGCGAATACCGCCTTGTTTTGAGGCAGGATAATGCAGATTTAAGGCTTATGGAAACGGGCTATAAAATAGGGCTTGTGGGCAAAGATGCAATTGACAGGATGAATGAAAAGAAAAAATACATAAAACTTGAAATTAAAAACCTTGAAAAGCAAAAAATAGATGTGAATAACACTGTTTTAGGCGAATACGGCGAAAACATGGACACAGCCATGCGCGCCGTGAACCTTTTAAAGCGCCCCAAAATAAATTATAAGGTTTTGTGTGAAATGGGTTATAAATCAATAATCCCTAAAGATAAAGACAAATTTTTTATAAAAGAGGTGCAAGAGCAGGTTGAAATTGAAATAAAATATGAAGGCTACATAAAACGCCAGATTGAGCAGGTGCAAAATGCGGATAAACTGGAAAAAATGAAAATCCCCGATGGCATTAACTACAAAACAATTAAACAGATTTCGACAGAAACAAAAGAAAAGCTTGAAAAAATCCGCCCCAAAACGCTTGCGCAGGCGCTTAGAATCGGCGGGGTGAAGCCTGCGGATATTTCCTGCCTTATGGTGTTGATTGAAAGCGGAAAATGGAAAACACAGGCGCAGGCATAAATATCTTTTGTCATAAAACCATGTTTATACTACAATATTTTTGTAAATAAAGAAGTGAAAGAAAGAAGAAAAAAATGACAGAAACGAAAAAAACACAAATTACAATCGGCGAGAAGATTGTTGAAATTGAAACAGGCAAATACGCCAAACAAGCATCAGGTTCGGTTACAATTAAATGCGAAGACACTATGCTTTTTGTGCATGCCACAGCAAGCAAAGAACCGCGCACGGGCATAGATTTTTTCCCGCTGCTGATTGATTATGAAGAAAGAATGTCCTCAATAGGGAAAATTCCCGGGGGTTATACAAGAACAGAAGGCAGAGCCTCTGAAAAAGCAACTCTGGTAGCACGCTTAATAGACAGGCCCATACGCCCGCTTTTCCCGAAAGGATACAGAAACGATGTTCAGGTTGTGGCGCAATTATTCAGCTACGATCAAACAAACCAGCCGGATATTTTAGCAATAATCGGTGCGTCATGTGCACTTATGCTGTCCCCCAACGCACCTTTTGAAGGGCCAATCGGGGCATGCCGCGTGGGCAGGCTTGAAGGCAAATTAATTGCAAACCCAACGCACCAGGAATGTTTAAAATCCGATATAGATATAGTTGTTGCGGGAACGGAAGATTCCGTTATTATGGTTGAAGCAGGCTGCAAGTTTGTGACAGAAGACGATATTATGCAGGCTGTTGAATTTGCACAAATTGAAATTAAAAAACAGTGCAAGGCGCAGGTTGAATTTGCGGCCATGTGCGGAATTAAAAAAGCACCTTTTATAAACCCCGACAACACGGAAGAATTGGCGAAAATAATTAACCAAAGCGCTTACGATACGCTTGTTAAAGCATATCATAATTTTGACCGCGACGAGCGCCAAAATATGGCAGATGCCGCCAAAAAAGAGGTTAAAGAAAAAATTAAGGCACTTGGCGAAGAGCATGCCATTAACGTTATGATAAAAGAAACGGGCGTGGATTTTGTATCGGAAGAATTTAAGGCGCTTGAAAAGAAAATAATGCGCGATATGATTAAAAATGAAGGCATCAGGGCTGACGGCAGAAAAGTTACCGAAGTGCGCCCCATTTGGACAGAAATTAATGTTGTTCCAAGAGCGCACGGCTCTGCGGTGTTCACGCGCGGGCAAACCCAGGTGTTATCTTGCGTAACCCTTGCAGGCCCTTCAATGACACAGGAATTAGATGGCGTTGACCCCATGGCTAAAAAAGTGTTTATGCACAAATACATTTTCCCGGGCTTTTCCGTTGGCGAAGTAAAACCCATGAGAGGCCCCGGCAGACGTGAAATAGGCCACGGCAATTTGGCAGAACGCGCCAATATTCCCGCATTACCCACAGAAGAAGAATTTCCTTACACAATCCGTGTAACATCCGATGTTTTAGAATCAAACGGTTCAACTTCAATGGCGTCAACTTGTGCCACTTCA
>CAZYYK010000160.1:0-2357 GCA_964651135.1 uncultured Gammaproteobacteria bacterium
TATCCTGGCTGCCCGAAGGGCACACGGACTTTATTTTTTCAATTATAGCAGAAGAATTCGGGTTCTTGGGCTGTCTTTTTATAATAGGTTTATTTATTGTATTTTTAAGAAGGGGCTTTATAACAGCCACACGCTGCCCTGATAAATTCGGGAAACTTTTGGCGTTTGGCATAACTTTTTCAATTGCGGCACAAGCCTTTATAAATATGGGTGTTTCAAGCGGCTTTTTGCCTGCTTCGGGCATTCCGCTTCCCTTTATAAGCTACGGCGGAAGTTCTTTATTTATATCGCTTTGCATGGTGGGCATACTTTTAAGTATCTCCAAAAAAAGAGTTCAAAAAATAAACTCTGCGAGGTTAAATTATGGCGCATACTAAAACAATTTTTATAACAGGCGGCGGCACGGGCGGGCACATTTACCCCGCTGTTGCGATTTATAAAGAACTGCAAGAACGTGATGTGAAGCTTTTTTATATAGGCAGCCCCAAAAAAATGGAGTTTGAAATTTGCAAAAAGCTTGGCTTTAATTTTTTGCCTGTTGATGTTGAGGCTATGCCCCGAAAAATAAGTTTTTATGCTATTTTATGGCTCTTTCAACTTCTTTTTGCAATAATAAAAACTCTTTGCTATAGCCTTAAACACCGCCCCGACACTGTTTTTGCAACGGGCGGCTATGTTAGCGCCCCTGCACTTTTTGCGGCAAGAATTTTAAATATTCCTTATATTTTACATGATTGTGATGCTTACCCGGGCATTGTTACAAGGTATTTCGCGCCCAATGCCAAAAAAATTTCAATAGCTTTTGAGGATGCCAGAAAATATCTGAAAAATAAAAACGTATATTTGAACGGCAACCCAATCAGGAAAGATTTTTTGTTTTTTGATAAAGGAAAAGTCAAGAAAGAAATGAATTTGCCCGAAAATAAATTTGTTTTGCTTGTCATGGGCGGCTCTCAGGGGGCAAAATCCCTAAACGAAGTAAGCCTCGGGCTTATAGAGCATTTTCAAAATTCCGAAAACATTTATCTTATAATCCAAACGGGCAAAAAACATTATGATGAATTTATTAAAAAAGCGGGTCAACTGCCCCAAAATGTCCTTGCAGTACCGTATTTTGACGATATGGCAAAACCCCTTATATCATCAGACCTTATAATTTCGCGCGCGGGCTCTTTATCAATTTCTGAAATCTGCGCCTCGGGTTTAGCCTCAATTCTTGTGCCTTTTCCGTATTCTGCTAACAATCATCAAGAGCTAAATGCAAAAATAATGGAAGAAATCGGCGCTTCAATTTACATTAAAGATGAAAATTGTGCCGATATTATGCCTGTTGTGAGCGATTTAATTAAGGATAAAGAAAAAATTGCAAAAATGAAGGCTGCTGCTAAAAACAATGCAAAACCAACGGCAGCAATAGTTATAGCCGAACAAATTATGGATAACGCCAAATGACAGCTCAAGAAATTTTAACATCAAGTGATAAATTTTATATAAACCTGGGACTTGACAGAATTGCCGCCATTATGCAGCTTTTGGGCAACCCTCAGGATAATTTAAAGGTGGTACATGTTGCGGGCACAAACGGCAAAGGCTCGGTTTGCGCCATGTTAAACCAAATTCTGATTGAAAGCGGTTATTCTTGCGGGCTTTACACAAGCCCTCATTTGTTTTCTTATTGCGAGAGAATTAAAATAAATAATAATGATATTGACCAAAAAACTTTTGACAGCGAAGTTTATATTGTGTCAAAACTGGCGCAGGAAAACAATATTCGCCTAACAGAGTTTGAAATTTTGACTTCTGTTGCCTTTAAATATTTTAGCGATAACAACACGGATATCGTAATTTTGGAAACAGGGCTTGGCGGAAGGTTTGACGCCACAAATATCATCAAAAACCCGCTTGCAAGCGTTATTACAACAATAGATTTCGACCACAAAGAAAGATTGGGTAATACTGTTGAAAAAATAGCGTTTGAAAAAGGCGGAATAATAAAAAACCCAACGCCGACAATCATAGGGCACAACAATTTAGGCCTCAAAACAATAGAAAATTTAGCCCAAAACCTTTTTGTTGTAAAAGGGCAAAAAGATTATACAGCGGCTCTTTTGGGCCGTCACCAGCAGGAAAACCTTGGCCTTGCGCTTGGAGCAATGCAATGTTTGGAGCTTGATATAGGGGAAAACATCATAAAAAGGGGGCTTCAAAACGTTAAGTGGAAGTACCGTATGGAATATAAGGAAAATGAAAATATTCTGATAGATGCCTGCCATAACCCTTCGGGCGCCAAGGTTTTAAGGAATTTTTTAGATGAAAATTTTCAGAGGCAAAAAATCCGCTTTGCGTTCGGGTGTTTA
>CAZYYK010000161.1:0-2271 GCA_964651135.1 uncultured Gammaproteobacteria bacterium
CGCCCTTTGGCGCGAAATACACCAGTCTGTGCGGTTTTCAACCATATTTGAAATACGCAATTCGCCAGATTGCGGAATCCACTTAACATTTTTTATGGCTTCAAGCGCTTCGTCTTTAAACATGTTCACTCTTACAAACCACTGGGGCGTTGCGCGGTACATAACAGGGTTTTTGCAGCGCCAGCAGTGCGGGTAGCTGTGCGAAATCTTGCTTTCGCCCAAAAGTGCACCGCACTCCCTTAAATTTTCAATAACAATGCTGTTGCCTTTATAATAAGGAATACCTTTTAAATCAGGGACGGCGTCAGTCCAAACCCCTTGATTATCAAAAGGAGAGAAGGTTTCAAGCCCGTATTTTTGCCCCACTTCCCAGTCTTCCAAGCCATGGCCCGGGGCTGTGTGAACCGAGCCTGTGCCGGCTTCAAGTGTTACATGTTCGCCCAAAATTATGGGCGAAAACCTGTCATATAAAGGGTGTTTGGTTTTAAAATTTTCAAGTTCAGCGCCATAGCAGCTGCCAAGCGTTTTGATATTTTCCCAGCCCAATTCCGACACAAAGCTTTCCAAAAGCCCGCTTGCAACAATATAGGTGTTATTTTCATACTCAACAAAAGTGTATTCAAACTTGGGGTGCAGGCAAATTGCCATATTGGAAGGGATTGTCCAGGGTGTTGTTGTCCAGATTATTGAATACAAGGGCTTATCAGAATTTATATTGAATTTTTTATATATTTCATCAGCATTTTCAAACTTGAAGCGTATATAAAGCGAGCTTGAAGTGTGGTCTGCATATTCAACTTCAGCTTCTGCAAGCGCTGTTTCGCAAGCAGCACACCAATAAACAGGTTTCAGGCCTTTTTCAATGTAGCCTTTTTTGTACATTTCGCCAAAAATTCTAACCTGCCCGGCCTCGTAATCGCTTGCTATTGTAAGGTAAGGGTGCTCCCAATTCCCCCAAACGCCAAGGCGTTTGAAATTTGCTTCCTGCCCTTTTAGGTTTTTAAGGGCAAATTCGCGGCACATGCGCCTTAATTCGTAAGGCGTAATGGCACTTCTGCCGCCTTTAATATTTTTTACAACCGCATTTTCGATTGGTAACCCGTGGGCGTCATAGCCGGGTATGTAAGGTGCAAAATAGCCTTTTTGGGATTTATATTTAATTACAATATCTTTTAAAATTTTGTTTAAAGCCGTTCCTATGTGGATTTTATCGGATGACAGATAAGGCGGGCCGTCGTGCAAAATAAAGCGGTTTGTTTTATCTCTTTGGGCGATATTTTTTTCATAAATTTTATTTTCTTCCCAAAATTTTTGAATTTCAAGCTCGCGCACAGCGGCATTTGCCCGCATTGCAAGGGTGGTTTGGGGCAGGTTGAGCGTACTTTTAAGTTCCGTGGTTTC
Source organism: uncultured Gammaproteobacteria bacterium (assembly GCA_964651135.1). Lineage (GTDB taxonomy): Bacteria > Cyanobacteriota > Vampirovibrionia > Gastranaerophilales > Gastranaerophilaceae > CAYYBA01. The sequence goes on from CAZYYK010000161.1 coordinate 1,402, forward strand.
TGTCATATTTTTTCCTCTTTTGTTGTTAAGTAATTATATTATATGACAAAAAAACTTAGCGTAGAAATTTTAGTTAATATTGCAGCTGGCATAAAACAATTAGGAACCAAAGGAATATTTATACATCTCAAGCGTTGTTTTGCCGCCTTCGTCGTAATAGTCACAGCCGCGTTGCAAATTAAATTTTATCACACCGTTATTCCCTTTGGTTATACCTGCCGTAAATAAATCATATCCAGGTTTATTTGGTTTTTTCTTGCCATTTATATCAATAGCAAATATTGATGTTTTATAAATTGGTGTACTATACTTTATCAAAAGACTGCCGTCTGCCAATACCCATACCACATTAGACGTATTCATATTAACTTCACTAAAGCCAAGACAATAGGTATCGTTATATTTTGAATATTGGGGTATACAGCCTCCCGCCTTTGCGTTAGCCACGCATTTTTTAGTTACCTTAAGGTTTGAAGCAAAAGTATCCCAAAATTCAAGACATTGTCCTTCTGTGTAACGCCCTTTATAGTCAACATAGCATTCAACCTCTCCGCCAAAATCAAGAACTGCTGTTTTATTAAGCGATTGCTCCAAAGATGACCAGGTTTTCTTAAATTGTGTTTTCAGCTGTTGGGCTTGAATATTTCTTACAACTGAAGGAATCGTAAGAGCCGCAACAACGCCAATTATCGCTAATGTGATTAAAACTTCAGCAAGGGTGAAAGCTTTTGTTTTAGATGCTGAAACAAGCGTCATTGTGCTGCGTGCCGCCGCCTCATCGGCGCCGTCACATTCGCACCGGCTGCCGCGTTCAGCATGACAGAACGAGTGGTTGAAAGCTAAGCTGTCAGACCCTCCCTCCTCCGTTAA
>CAZYYK010000162.1:0-2256 GCA_964651135.1 uncultured Gammaproteobacteria bacterium
TCAGCGCCTTCATAGGCAAAGCCTTGCCATTCAAGCTTTTTAATTCTTTCAATAATTTTTGCAATATCCGCGTCTGCCACATCCTGCACAAACCTTAAATTTTTAAGTTTTTCCTTAATGCTTGCGCCCCCTGCCTGGTCTGAAATTAAAAACCGCCTTGTGTTACCTACACTTTCAGGCTCAACATGTTCGTAAGTTTGGGAATTTTTTCTCACACCCGACGCATGCACGCCCGCTTTGTGCGCAAAAGCGCTTCTGCCCACAAAAGGAGTGTTGGATTTTAGCGAAATATTTGAAATTTCGGCTATTTGGCGCGAAACTTCAACAAGTTTTGTGATATTATCCCCTATAACTTCAAAATCTCTTTTTATCTGTAAAATTGGGATAATGGAGCACAAATTCGCATTTCCGCACCTTTCCCCGTAACCGTTAATTGTGCCTTGAACCTGCATTGCCCCCGCGTCTACGCCCGCTATTGTGTTTGCAACGGCCATATCGCAGTCGTTGTGCACATGTATGCCCACGGGAACATCTTGCCCAAGCGTGTCTATAACGGTTTTGGTAATTTTATAAATTTCCCCGTTAATGCACCCGCCGTTTGTATCGCACAGAATAATTCTTGTAGCGCCCGCGCATTTGGCGGTTTTTACAACTTCAAGCGCGTAAGAAGGGTTGTTTTTATAGCCGTCAAAAAAATGTTCAGCATCAAAAAATACTTCTTTACCGTTTTCAATAAGATATCGAATGCTTCCGTGTATCATTGCCAAATTCTCATCGAGCGTTGTGTTTAGGGCATTTTTTACATGGAAATCCCAACTTTTGCCAAAAATTGTAACAATATCTGTTTTGGCATCTAAAAGCATATTTAAAACCTTGTCGTCATTTTCGCTTATATTAGGCTTTCTTGTGCAGCCAAAGGCAGCAATTTTCGCATGGTGCAAATTCAGCCCCGCGGCTTCTTTAAAAACTTCAACATCAACAGGGTTGGCGCCGGGCCAGCCTGCTTCAATAAAATCCACTCCCAAAGAATCAAGGTTTTTAATTATTTTTAACTTGTCACTTACCGAATAATTAATACCTTCGCTTTGAGCGCCATCCCTTAGTGTTGTGTCATATATTTCAATTTTTTTCATATAAATGTTTCCGAGGTCTAGTTTTTGTTGCGGTCAATAATTTTGTTGTTTTTAACCCAGCTGAATAAAGAACGCAGCTTTGCGCCCGTTTTTTCAATTAAATGCCCGCTGTTTTCTTCTCTTAATTTGTTAAATTTTGTGCAGCCGCATTCCATATCTTCTAAAAATTCATTTGCAAAGGCGCCTGTTTGAATTTCTTTTAAGATTTCTTTCATTTCAGCCTTTGTATTTGCGTTTATAAGCCTTGGGCCGCGCGTTAAGTCGCCGTATTCTGCGGTATTTGAAATTGAATAGTGCATATCTTCAATGCCGCCTTGATTCATTAAATCAACAATTAATTTTAATTCGTGGAAGCATTCAAAATATGCCATGTAAGGTGAATAGCCCGCCTCTACAAGCGTTTCAAAACCTGCTTTAACCAAAGCCACCGCCCCGCCGCACAAAACCGCCTGCTCGCCAAACAAATCCGTTTCGGTTTCTTCTCTGAACGTTGTTTCAATAATGCCTGCACGACCTGCGCCAATAGCACTTGCATACGCCAGGGCAACTTCTTTGGAATCGCCCGAAGGGTCTTTTGCAACGGCAATAAGTGCCGGTACACCTTTGTTCACTTGATATTCAGACCTTACCGTGTGCCCGGGGCCTTTAGGGGCAACCATTATAACGTTAACGCCTTCAGGCGGCACAATTTTGCCAAAATGTATGTTAAAACCGTGCGAAAACATTAAATACTGCCCTTTTCGCATATTCGGCTCAATTTGTTCTTTAAAAACTTTTGCCTGAATTTCATCAGGAATTAAAATTTGAATAACATCCGCCCACTTAACGGCATCTTCGATGGAAGCAACCCTAAGCCCTTCCGCCTGTGCTTTTTTAGCGCTTGCACCGCCTAATCTGGCACCTATGCAAACATCAACGCCGGAATCCTTCAGGTTGTTGGATTGCCCGTAACCCTGTGAACCGTAGCCTATAACCGCCACTTTTTTGTCCATAATTTTGCTTTTGTCAATGTCTTTGTCTAAATAAATTTTTAAATCTTCCATGGTCACACTCCTTATTAATGCTCGTAAAAATGATTGTAACATAAAATTTACAAAACAAGCAATGCGCGCAATTTATTTGT
>CAZYYK010000163.1:0-2248 GCA_964651135.1 uncultured Gammaproteobacteria bacterium
AACCTACAACGGGCAAGGGCGAATTGAAGAAGTTCCTGCAACGGCGTTTATTATTGGAACTTTTAAAGAGTTTCCGCTTGGTACTATCAAGCCTCACGATAACGCAGAATACGAAACCACAATGTCCGTTACCTACGCAAAATTAGTGGTAAACAAAGTGGAAATCTTTGAAATAGATGTTCTTGAAAACATCTACAAAGTAAATCTAGTCGATATGTTAGAAACATTTAAGAAGAATATAGGAGCGTAAAATGGCAAAAGAAATCACATTATCAGATGGCAAAATCGCAATAGTTAAAGATGGCAAAGGGCTTGACCTTTTGAACGCACAGAAAAAAGCAAAAACTTCGGATGAAATTCCATACGCTTTGATTGCAGAACTTTGCGAAATAGACGGCAATTTCCTTGTTTATGAGGACATTTTAGAACTGCCGATTGAAGATGTAATCAACCTCCAAGGTGCTATTTCGGGGAAGTTACAGCCATCAGTGCAGAATGCATAATCCATCTTTCAAAAATTACAGGGTGGAGTTATTCGGATTTAAAAGAAATGCCCTTGGACACGTTAGAGTTTTGGGTGCTTGAAGCTATGAAATATAGCCAAAAGCACTCTGACAATATAGAGGAAATGTTTGAAAATCAATGATAGACAATATGATGAAAATTTCATTAACGCTTGTCGCCATCGATAAAATGTCGAGGGTAATCAAAGATGCTGTAAAAAAATCCGAAACAGAATTTCAAAAGCTCCAAAATGAAATAAAAGAAACCTCAAGAATGTTTGATGAAATGGGCAAAAAGATTGCAACCGCAGGCGCAGGACTTACTGCTGCAGGAGTTGGAATAGCTCATCAATTAGGAATGACAGATGCTATTCAAGAGGCTTTTGAAATGGAGCACAGGCTCAGAGAACTTGGAAATGTTGGTGAATTGACTGCAAAGCAAATTGCTAATATGGACGAAAAACTGGGGCAAATTTCAAAATACACAAACCAATATCGCCCTGAAATTATTGAAGGTTTGAATGTTCTTGTCGCATCAGGTGTTGATCCCACAAAAGCACTTGGCTATATGAATGTAATCGGTAAAACTGCAACGGCAGAGCAAGCGGCGATTATTGATATTTCAAAAACCGCTTTTTCTGTTTCAGACAACTTAAAAGTACCGATTAATGACCTTGGAAAATCTATGGATATCCTTGCTCAATCAGGGAAAGAGGGGCGTTTTGAATTAAAAGATATGGCTGCAACTTTCCCTAGCTTAACAGCAGGTGCAAGTATGCTCGGGATGAAAGGTGTTCCTGCGGTTGCATCGCTTGGTGCAGCTCTTCAAATTGCGATGAAAGGTGCAGGTGATGCTTCAGAAGCAGCAAACAATTTGGAAAACTTTATTCAAAAAGTAACATCTCCGCTTGCTGTTAAAAATTTCAAAGATACTTTTGGCATCAACTTAAAAAATGTTTTGGTAGATGCAGCCAAACAGGGTAAAGACCCGATTTTAGAAGTCCTTGAAGTTATGAATAAAGCAAGTAAAGGCGATATTTTCAAAGTATCGGAAGTCTTTCAGGATAAACAAGTTTTGTCTTTTATAAAACCGATGCTTCAAAATTTGGATGAATACAAAAGAATCAAAGCTACTGCTCTTGGGGCTTCAGGTATTATCGACAGCGATTTTACCAATATGATGACAACTACAAATGAACAGTGGAAACAGCTTCGCATAAATATGAAAGAGCTTGTTTTTCCTCATTTACACGCACCTTTAAAGGCTTTAAACGATTTATTAAACAAAATAAATTCAAACCCTGTTATGCAAAAAGGATTATTCAATATGGTTATCGGTACAATTGGAGCAGGACTTGCACTTACTTTGCTTGGTGCCGGTACAATGTTAACCGGAAAACTCATTGGTTTTTACGGTACTTTTTTAGGAAAAGCACGAGAATTGACTCCTGTTTTACTAAAAAACTCCGTAGCACTTTTAGAGTTCATGGGGTTAAAATCCTCTTCTCACAGTTTAAACAATGCTTTTAATATATTTAAAGCAGGAAACAAATTAGGCTTGGATTTACCAAGACACGTTCTTTTGGGTTTTGGAGCAGATATCAGAAGAATTGATAATGATTTGAGAAATTCTTTTAAGGCTTTGCCGTCAAATATTTTGAAATCAACAATAGCTTTAAAAGATTGGACAGTAACTTCAGTCAGAGCAATTCCATCAAATTTTATGAACGGCATAAAATCATTCA
>CAZYYK010000164.1:0-2161 GCA_964651135.1 uncultured Gammaproteobacteria bacterium
GGTTTTGCGTGTGCTTATTATTCGGGAATAGGTAAAAACTTTCTTAATATTGATACGAATGAGATTAACTTTTCCGCAACCCCTGCAACGGGTGGCTTTCCTGCCGTAGTATATCAAGATAATTGGTCAGGACTCGAAATAAATACAAGAGCCGACATTGTTACAAACGATCAAGGATATTTTCTTGCATACTATTCTGGAATTATTAAGCCCGTTACAATTGTTAATAATGTTGACGGTTCTATTGATAACCCTTTGTTTAGAGTGCTTAACGGTGCTACTGCAATAAATCAGAAGTTGTCAACGGGTGATATGGGCGGTTCTCCTGCGTCTTTTAAAATAAAGCTTGTGGCAGGGAGCTTGCTTACTACACATGAAACTGCTTCTTTGCCAGACACAACCAGTGATGCAGACATAAAAACTGCAATTGAAACTCTTTTAAATACAAACAGTAACACAGGCGGAATAGAGGTAACAGTAACAACTACAAGGGACGGTGTTTCTGGAGTTACAAACCTTACAATAGAAATTGGCGGAACTTACTCAGGTTCAAGAATTTATTCAGAACTTCTTTACATAGGAACTGGAGAGGAATGTTATCTTGAAGAAATACAAGCACCAAGACCATATGGATATAACATCTTGACAAACTAAGGAGAACACAATGAAAACACTTATTAAGTTCCTTATGAAGTTTTTGAATGACAAAGCCGTCCAGTCGCTTTTGATCGAAACAGCCGAAGCCCTTGCAAAGAAGACCGATAACAAGACTGACGATGAGGTTGTCGCTTGGTTTAAAAAGATATGGCAGGAAAGCAGATGAACTACGGTGAACTTATACGGCTTGGATTTGTAGCTTTAAAAGAAGCGTTCAAATTTATCAAAGAGAATCAATCCTCTGTCAATATTGAGCAGAGAATGAACGAACTTGAGGGTGATGTATACGCTTTACAGGGTTATACCGAGAAACTCTGTTTACAGCTTAACGATGAGAAAGCAGGTCGCCTGCGTGAGGAAGCGGACAGAATCAAAGCCGAAATGAGGGTCAAGGAATTACAACACGAACTTACTAATTTACAAAAATATTTACAGGGAGAGTAAAATGAAAAAATATTTGATCGTTTTCATGGTTATTTTTTTAACCAGTTGCAACATTGCACAATTTGCACAGACCATTATGTTAAAAGACAGCAAGGGCAACAAGTATGCACTTACAACCGTATACGGTAACGACGAACATAAGGTTGGTATCTCCATTGCATACGAGAATAAAAAATTTGACTGTGAAGCGATATATGACCCTAATTTTAATATTTCCGCCTTATCCTATGAGATAGACCTTGATATACTTGAAAAGACTGGTATGGCTGTAATAATCTATAAAGGTCAAAGATATTCCTGCAAAGTTGCCGTATAATCCCGATACGGGTTCACATACAGACCGCCTAAATAAACACCGTCCCCTAAATCAAACTTGACAGGGGACGGGTCTTTATGTATACTAACCAAGTCACACGCTCTTTCAAAGTTAAATTCGACACCGCCCCCCAATGTAGCCAGAACTATTAGGGGGCATTTTTTTATGTAGTGATTTTATCTCTTAACAATTTCAGCAACTTATCATTATTTTGTGCTTTTTTGTGTTTTTTTGTTGCTTTTTGTGTGTTTTGGAATTATTCTTATCTTGTTGGTGGTCGTTATTTTAACTTTGATGGGGGTCGTTATGAGAAAAGCACTTTGGACAACAAAAAATTTAATCGTTTGGATTCATGAAGATGAAAAAGCAAAAAAAGAAGGCAGCGTAATTGTATCAAAGCAACCCTTTTCGGCTTTTATTTTTTCTGTAAAAAAAGAAGAGCTTAAAATAATGGAGAAGTAAATGAAAGAAAGGACAGCGGAAATAACAAAAAAGTATGTGGGAACGGAAGCAATAATAAACACGGTAAAAAGTATTTTGGAAAAAGAGCCAACGGAAAAAAGCATTGATTTGTGTTTGAAGATTTTGCAGGAAAGAAAAAATATTTTATGGGTAAATGTCAAAATAAAAACAGGCGGCGGTTCGGCTTATCCTGTCTGGAATTTTAAAGACGGGGAAAAATACCAGAAAGAATCATGGGAAATATTTTCAAAAGAGGTAAACAAATGAAAATTGTCTGCTGTG
>CAZYYK010000165.1:0-2158 GCA_964651135.1 uncultured Gammaproteobacteria bacterium
CCCGAATAAACTTTTCAATTTACAAACCCGTAAAAACAGCCGATGATGGGAATCGAACCCGCAACCTACGGTTTACAAAACCGTTGCTCTACCATTGAGCTACATCGGCATATTTTTATGCGATAGTTCTTTATGCTACATGATATTAAGGACATAGCAAACTGTCAAGTGGAAAAATAATATTACCGCGCAAAGTTGAGTTAAGAAAAGTTCATAATGCTTAAGATTTATACAAAAAGAGCTTTGATTTTATAAAAAGTTCAAGTAAAATAGAAGAATGAAGGAAAATTTATACGAACTTTTAAATGTTTTGCCGTCGGCCACAAAGGCTGAAATCCGTGCCTCATATAAAAATTTGGTTAAAAAATTCCATCCCGACATTAACCACAATACGTTTGAAGCCGAACTTTTCAAGAAAATAAATGCGGCAGCAACAATTCTGCTTAATGACGTTGAACGGCTTAAATACAACGTTTCTATGGGTTTTAAAGAACAAATGCCCCCGCCGCCTTCTGCCTATTCCAGGGCAAAAAAGCCTGCGCCCCCGCCTGCGCCCAAAAAAGAAAATGCTTTTAAAAAAGTAATTAATGATTTTTTTGAAGAAAAATCGCAAAAACCCCAGAAAAGCAGGGGGGATGATATCAACATGACTGTTAACATCACAACAAAAGAAGCGGTTTTGGGTACTTCGCGCAAAATTAATATTGTACATAGCGAAAAGTGCCCGAAATGCCTGGGCAGAGAATTTGTAAACGGGGCAAAATGCACGCTTTGCAACGGCATGGGCGAAAGTATGCAGCATAAGAAAATTAATGTAAAAATACCCGCAGGGATTAAAGACGGCACAAGAATAAAAGTTACGGGCGAAGGAAATATAGGTAAGGGCGGCAATGCGGCGGGTGATTTATATCTTATAATCAAAATTGAAGATACTGTTAAAGAAAATAAAAATACAATTTTAAACATACCGATAACGCCCGCAGAGGCTGTTTTGGGCGCAAAAATTACAATCCCGACACCAAGCGGTCTTGCAAAGTTAACAATACCAAAAATGACAGTTTCAGGGCAAAAATTCAAACTTGCGCAAAGCGGAAATTTGAATAAAATAACCGGTAAAAGAGAAGATATAGTTATAACAATAACAATTCAAATTCCAAAAAACTTTACCGATGAAGAGCTTAGGCTGTATGAAAAGCTTAAGACCCTTGAAACACAAGAAATTAGGGAAGGATTGTTCAAATGAAAAAAGCCTTAATTAAAAAAATTTTTTCGTCAATCCAGGGTGAAGGTACACATGTTGGCGAAAAGCACCTTTTTATAAGGTTTTGCGGCTGCAATCTAAACTGTGCCTTTTGCGATACGGATTTCGACACACAAGGTGCAACAGAATACAGCAGCGAAGATATTTTAAAAATTGCAAAAAATCATCAAATAATTTCTTTAACAGGCGGAGAACCCTTGCTGCACGCGGATTTTTTACTTGAATTTTTACCGCTGGCAAAAAAAAGCGGCCACAAAATTTACCTTGAAACAAACGGCACACTGTATGAAGAAATTGAAAAACTTACAAATTTTATAGACATTGTTTCAATGGATATAAAAATTCCAAGTGCTTCCAAACAGAAAAACTGTTACGAAGAAAACATAAAATTTTTAGAAGCTTTGTTGAGAGGTTGTGAGGAGGCTTTTGTAAAAGTTGTATTTGATAAAAATATTACAGATGGTGAAATTAAACATGTTACAGATTTGCTCTCCGCTGATACCGTACTTGTTTTGCAGCCAAAAATGCCTTTGGATAAAGATTTGGATTGCATAGGCATTTTTGAAAAATTTTATAAAGTGCATAAAAAAACGCGCCTTATTCCCCAATGCCACAAATTTTTGGGCATAGTTTAGATTATTTATCCAAAAATATGCGCTCTAAATTCACGCCCGGGGCATTTGCAATTTCAACTAATTTTTTAACAACTTAAAAAATGATACATCGTTGACAGGGTGTGCTCTGTCATATTACAATATACTATAAAGTAATATTAAATTATCGGAGAGAGTGTATGAAAAAGGGATTCACACTTGCGGAAGTATTGATAACATTGGCAATAATTGGTGTCGTTGCTGCACTTACAATTCCAACAGTTATAAAAAAGGTGCAGGATAA
>CAZYYK010000166.1:0-2128 GCA_964651135.1 uncultured Gammaproteobacteria bacterium
GGGCTATAATCTATAACCTTATTGGCGCTTGTAATAGCGTTTTTGTACTCTCCATTTTTGATTTTCGAGCGTATTATATGTATATACTCGTCGCAAATATTATATTCCATAAACCTATTCTATCACACTATCTTATTTTTGTGAATACGGGGCGGCGTGTAAAATCATATACATGGTTGAAAATAAAATATTAATTTTTTGTGTATATTTTAATAATTTTCGAAAAACAGTGTTAAATTAAAGTTAAATAGAAAAAATTAGAAGGAGAATAAATCATGTCAAAAACTTTAGGTATAGACCTCGGTACAACAAACTCGGTTATGGCGGTTATGGAAGGCGGAAAGCCGTCCGTTATAACAAATGCCGAAGGTTCACGGACAACACCTTCCATAGTGGCATTTGCTAAAAACGGTGAAAGGCTTGTGGGGCAGCTTGCAAAGCGCCAGGCCATTTTAAACCCGGACAGAACTGTAATTTCGATAAAAAGAGATATGGGTACGGATAAAAAAATTAGCATCGACGGAAAAGATTACACGCCGCAAGAAATTTCGGCTATGATTTTAAGAAAATTTGCAGATGACGCTTCTGCCTATTTAGGTGAAAAAGTGACATCCGCGGTTATAACGGTTCCTGCCTATTTTAACGATGCACAAAGACAGGCAACAAAAGATGCAGGCAAAATTGCGGGCCTTGAAGTGTTGAGAATCGTAAACGAACCCACCGCAGCAGCTTTAGCCTACGGGCTTGAAAAAGAAAAACCGGAAAAAGTTTTGGTTTTCGACTTGGGCGGCGGTACATTTGACGTTTCCATATTGGAAATAGGCGACGGCGTTCATGAAGTTTTATCCACATCGGGCGATACGCATCTTGGCGGTGACGATTTTGATGAAAAAGCCATGAACTGGCTTTGCGATGAATTCAAAAAAACCGAAGGTATCGACTTAAAGAACGATAAACAGGCAATGCAGCGCTTAAAAGAAGCTGCGGAAAAAGCAAAATGCGAACTTTCTTCCGTTGTTGAAACAACAATCAATTTGCCGTTTATAACAGCTGACGCCAATGGCCCAAAACACTTGGATATTAAACTGACCCGCGCAAAATTTGAAGAATTGACACAAGACTTATTAGACAGATGTAAAAAACCTGTTGAGCAGGCAATAAAGGATGCCGGAGTTACAAAAAATGAAATTGACGAAGTTGTTTTGGTGGGCGGCTCAACCCGTATTCCCGCAGTACAAGCGCTTGTTAAAGAATATACGGGCAAAGATCCCAACCAATCCGTAAACCCTGATGAAGTTGTAGCGGTTGGCGCGGCAATTCAGGCAGGTGTATTATCGGGTGAAGTTAAGGACATTGTTTTACTTGATGTTACACCCCTAACACTTGGTATTGAAACACTTGGCGGCGTTTCTACACCGCTTGTGCCAAGAAACACTACAATCCCTGTTTCAAAATCACAGGTGTTTTCAACCGCAGACGATAACCAAACAGCTGTTGATATTCACGTTTTACAAGGCGAAAGACCAATGGCACGCGACAATAAATCTTTAGGAATGTTCCGTTTAGACGGTATCCCGCCTGCGATGAAAGGTATGCCTCAAGTTGAAGTAACTTTTGATATTGACGCAAACGGTATCGTAAATGTTACTGCGAAAGATAAAGCTACAAACAAAGAACAGAAAATCACCATCACAAATTCTTCAAACCTTTCTGAATCTGACATCGATAAAATGGTTAAAGAGGCAGAAGTAAATTCCGCGGAAGATAAGAAGAAAAAGGAAGAAGCGGAAATCAAAAACAACGCTCACAGTTTGGTAACTGCGGCAGATAAAATTGTGAAGGATTTTGAAGGCAAGATTTCTGATTCCGATAAAGCCAAGCTTGGAGAACAAAAAGAAGCGCTTCAAAAAGCACTTGATGAAAATAAGTCAAGTGATGAAATTAAAAAATTAAGCGACGAGCTTCAACAAACAATGTATGCTATTTCTCAAGCAGCTTACGAACAGGTACAAAAAGAAGGTCAGGCACAAACAGAAAGCACAGAGCCGCAAGATAGTTCATCAAGCGAACAAAAAGCGGACGACGATGTGATTGACGCGGAATATACTAAAGAATAATTATATATAGC
>CAZYYK010000167.1:0-2118 GCA_964651135.1 uncultured Gammaproteobacteria bacterium
GTTGTAGGTTTCAAGTGAAGCCCTGACTTGAATCATTGCAGATGTAAAAGGAGTTGCAGCAGCAAGCAAAACTTCAGGATAAAGTGCGTTCCATTTTATTTTGCACTCCAGTTTTTCTATCCCTGAAAAGAATTCAGCCGAACCAACCATATCGAGTGCTTTATGCTCCGCCATTTTGTGTTTGATTTGCGGAAGCTGAACTTCTTCTGCTCGGCCCAAAAGATTTACACCGTTCATATAAACATTGGCGTTGGTTAATTTATTAATTTTTATCTTGCTCATGTTATTTTCCTTTTTGGTACAATCCGCACTCCCCTATTGCAATGCCTGAGTAGTGGAGTATTACTATTTCTTGGCTGATGGCTTGGATTAGTGGGCATTTTGTAGCATTTTTGCAGTTTTGACAAAGGTCATATTCTTCGCAAATTATGCTGAGTCGCCCTTTTTTATTAATTTCTGCTCGCATTACGTTCCAAGCGATTTTAAAAGTTCAATATCGATGAAGCTTTCAAAAGTAATTCGCTCCGCAGGTGTCGGAGGCATAAATTCAACATCAAAGAGTAAATGTCCGTTTGCGATTTCTGTAACGGGGTTTTTATCGGGGTTGTAGTAGCATTTGCCATCAATCAATGCACCACGCCCGATTAAAGTTCTAATAAAAGCGTTCACCGATTCTGTTATTGAATCGATTAAGCCGTTGTCTATAGGGAAATCAATGAACTGAAGCATAGAGTATTCAACACTTTCATGAAGAATATCTGCTGTTCGTCTGACATTGATAAAGTTTGTCGGATGAGTTGAAGCAGGGAATGCAGCGGAACGGTTGCCCCAAGTTCTGAAGCCTGAGCCATAAGAATTGAAAACAGTAACAATTCCTGCTTCGTTCAAGGTGTTAACCTCGCTTGTCGGGTCATTTATCATTGAAGTTAACTGCTTTTCAACTCCGACAATTCCGTTAATTTCTGTGTTTGAAGGCGACCAGTGATAGCCTTTGTTGACATCCTTTGCAGCGATAACACCTGCAAGCCTTTGAGAGTAAGGTTGTAAAACATTTGTATCCAACTCTGAATCATAGACTTTTAGATGTGGATAGCAAAGAATTACTCTATCAGAAGAAGTGTTGAAGTTGATTGTGCCTTCAGGTCCTCTTCCGGTGATAGCTTCTTGAACGGTTGTGCCGATTGGAGCATCAACCAAACCGATTGCTCTGATTTTGTCGCAGATTGCTTTCATCTGAGATACAACTGCTGTTTCTTCACAGAAAACAGGTGCGATAATTGTTTTTGGAAAATATCCAAAAAGCGAGTAGCAATCTTCAAAGGCTTTCATTCCTTTTCTTTTGCCTGTAAGAGTATCGACTCCTCCGTTAATGTCGCCGATAGTTACATCAGAAACGCTTTGATGCTTCGCAGGATCAAAGACGTTTATAACAATTACAACACCTGCACCTTGGTCAAAAATTGATTGCAGGGCTTGAGGAATTGTATAGCCTGAAGTCTGTTCACCAAAATATTTAACCGCATCGATTTCGTTTAAAATCAAAGTCGGTTCGTTTACAGTTCTATATTCTTCTGCGACCGATTCTATCGGTGCAGTTCCGACAAGCCCAACTACCGCAGTTTTAACTGTTTTAATCGTTCTTGCACCTTTTTGTATTTCTATGGTTTCAACACCGTGTAAAAAACTAGCCGGCATTTATACCTCCTTCTTCTAAGTCTTCAACGCTTGGAGTGGTAAGCGTAAATGTTATTTCGTACTGCCAAATACCACTAATCTCAGACAAAAAGCCCTCTTTTACAGGGGTTAATTTTGAACAGCCTGCAATTTTAAATCCGCATAAAATCTGCTTGATTTTGTCTAAAATTTCATAAGCACCGTTGTTGGAGCGGAGGTTACGAGTGACAATGGTTAAAGCAAAGTCCATTTTTTTATCCTGAGAAATGAACCCAAGAGCATCTGTGGTTGAATAATTTCCACCACGATAATGTACAAGAATTGCACCCACCGGATGAAGCAAAGTAAATTCCTGCGGCTTTTCAGGGAAGCCCTGAATAAGCAGATTAGAAAAATTTGGTTTTAATTTTTCGATTATGAAATTTTCGATTTCACTAATATTCA
>CAZYYK010000168.1:0-2083 GCA_964651135.1 uncultured Gammaproteobacteria bacterium
CCTGGAGAATGCTTGGTATCTTGCAGGCAAGCGGGCAATGGGCTAACCGCGGGTTATGGCCTTCAGAACAAATGTACTTCGGTGGTATTTCAAGCATACGCGGTTATCAAGAAGGCTTCCTGCTTTCAGATTCAGGTGTAACGGCTTCTGCCGAATTAAGATTCCCTGTTCCTTTCTTGGGAAGAATGTTACCCGAAAAATTAAAATTTATTGATGATTCAATACGTTTGGCAGCTTTTTATGATGTGGGCTTCCTAAAAAGCTCCTGGTCCAACCCTGACACATCTTATTTAATGAGTGCCGGCGGCGGTTTGGTATTAAAAATGACAAAATACTTATCCGGCAACATTTATTTGGGTATCCCGATTGGCGAAAAGCCTGAAAACTCCTCAAATTGCAGGGTTCACTTCACGGTTACATCAAACGTACTGTAAAAATTGCCGCAAGAACATGGTTTTTAGCTTATTGCTCTTTAGGCGTAGCTTGGCATGCCTTTTTAAACTAGTCAACAGGTTAATTTAAAAAAAACTTGGCATGCTCTACCATTCAAGTATTCTTTCTTCCAATTCCACACTCGTAAATTTGCCGTCCCCTTGTTATCTTCTTGGCGACGGCTTTATTTTCCCGATTTTAAGACAAACGCGGCACTGCCGAATTAAGCGCATCACCCTTTAGGTGCCAGGTGTGAACAGATGTAATTTTAACATCCGCAAAATCGCCGATATTGTATTTTTTACTTTCAAAATGAACAATCTTGTTATTTCTTGTTCTGCCTTTGCAAATATCGCCCTTTTTATCTTCAATTAAAACTTCAAGCGTGCTTTGTGCATATTTTTGGTTTGATTTTAATGACATTTTTTTAACCGTGTTATTTAAAATCTGAAAGCGTGCATCCTTTATATCTTCATCAATAAAATCGTCTGCCCAGCCTGCCGCAACCGTTTTCGGACGCGGGGAATAAACCGCTAAATTTGAATAATCAAGCTCAAATTCATTTATAGCACTTACCGTATCCAAAAATTGCTCCTCGCTTTCCCCGGGAAAACCCGCAATAAAATCGGATGTTATTGCAACATCTTTAATTTCGTTTCTTATTTTCTCAACAATTCTGCCGTATTCTTCTCTTGTATAACGCCTGTTCATGCGCCTTAAAACTTCCGTGTTGCCGCTTTGCATTGGTATATGGAAGTATTCACAAACCTTATTGCACGTTTTCACGGTTTGAATAAGTTCATCAGTTATATCAGTGGGGTAGGATGTTACAAAACGTATTCGAAATTTGCCGTCAAGTTTGTTGATTTCCTGCAAAAGTAACGCCAGTGTGGGTTTACCTTCTAAATCTTTACCGTAACTATCCACATTCTGCCCTAAAAGCGTAATTTCGGCAAAACCCTGCGATAGTATTTCTTTTGCCTCTTTTATAATGGTGTCAACACTTCTGCTTCTTTCGCGTCCGCGCGTGTAGGGCACAATGCAGTAGGTGCAAAAATTGTTGCAGCCTTCAATAATCGGAAGCCAGGCATTCACACCCCCAGCTCTTTTAAAACCGTAGTCTTGTTCGCGAATAACATCTTTGCGAACAACACAAACCCTCTCAGCCCTGTTAATTAAATCGGGCAGTTCGTATATATTTTGTGTGCCGAAAACCAAATCCAGGTAAGGAAAACGCTTCAGTAAATCTTCTTTTGTGTGCTGCGCCAAACATCCGCAAAGCGCTATTTTTAAAGACGGTTTTGATTTTTTCCACTTGCCCCACACGCCCAAACGGCTAAAAGCCTTTTCTTCACTTAATTGGCGAATGGAACATGTGTTCACGATAAGTAAATCCGCCTCTTGCGGGTTTTTTGTTTCAACATAGCCAAAATGGGATAAAATTGCCAAAATCCTCTCGGTATCGGATTTATTCATTTGGCAGCCAAGTGTTTCTATGCTGACTTTTTTTGCTGCACCTAGCATTTCTCGATGCTCTTAGGCTCCTGCGCACACTCTTTAACGCCAGAGTGCGGCTCATAGTAAGGTTCAGTCTTCATAACTTTTGCCGCAATATCGGGATGATGGTAAATAAACCTTAATTCATCGTTTG
>CAZYYK010000169.1:0-2081 GCA_964651135.1 uncultured Gammaproteobacteria bacterium
GGTGATCAGAAATTCAGCGGTACCGCCTTGTCTGTAAAGTTCAATGGCGTCATCGTACTGTTCAAGCTGAACATAGGCAAAAGCCAGTGAATTTAAGTAAAAGGGGTTATCTTCTTCCTGCTCAAGCGCCATTTTAAAGGCATTTACGGCATTTATGGGTTCATCCTTTTTAATGTACAAATGCCCCACTTCATAATAGCAGCGGGAAAAATTGGGGTTAATTTTAATTAAATAATTGTAATATTCAATTAATTCATCATAGTTTGCAGGAAAATGTTCTTCCGTAAATTCAATAACATCAATCAAACAGTCAACATCATTGTTTGAAACCATAAGCGCGTTTTGCCAACACTGGCGGGCAACTTCAAAATTTCCTTTTCTGATCGCAATTTTTGCCATTTTTTTATAAAAAACCGTCTGGTTTTTGGTTTTATCCAGGGCGTCAGTGTAGGTTTCATAAGCTTTTTTGTCATTTTTGAATTTTTCCATAATGCCGCCAAAAGTGCGGTATTTAATATAGCTTATATCATCCAAAACGTTTTGATACATCATCTTAAACGATGCTTTATTAAGCAAAAACAAAGCTGAGCCTGAAAATAAACAGTAGAGCATTTGCACTAAATTTTTGAATTTGTTGCCATCTGCCTGATTGTTTTCCAAAAGTGTCATTGCCATAATAATCCGCGCCCTTGCGGATGAGAGCGGTTTTAATTTTATTGCAGTTTTAAATTGCTCGATGGCAGAGTCGTTATCGCCTGCCAAAGCCAGAAAATAGCCCAAATACATATGCGCGTCAGGGTTTTTGGGGTCAATATTAACAGCCTCCCTGCACTGTTCAACAGCGCTCTCAAGCCCTATTTGCCCCGTTTCATGCAGCAGACTTGCAAGCCTGTAATAGGTTTGAGAGATTTTGGGGTTTTCTTTTATTGTTTCAACATAATAATTAATTGCACAGTTTAAATCATCAACACAAGAGCGCAAAAGGTATTTTTGGTGGGCTTCGGTTGCCAATTGAAGCGCTTGGACACCGCTTTGCACATTTTTATGCGCCTTTTTTTGAGTCTTTTGCATACTTCTTACCGCTTAACAACCTACTACATGGGTATATAATAGTATACATTTAAAAATACCCTGTTGTTAAGTGGTATCGCAAAAAATCATACGCAAAGAGGAGCAGTTATTTGGTAAAAATCAAAATATCCCCAAAAACTTCTTTCTGCGATATCCCGAAACCACGCTGCAACCTAATTTCGCGCCTTTATCATACGTTTTTACCGCCTTAAGGTAAGCGTCCGCCGTATCAATTGACGTAAAGCAGGGCACAGCATACATTTCCGCTATTGTTCTTATTTGAAAACCGCTTTTTTGAGAATCTTTCCCTGTGGTGGGGGTATTTAGAACAAAGCTCAAACGCCCGTTTTTCATACGTTTTTGCAGTTTGTCTATCATAAATTTTTCAATCATTTTGGAAGGCACCCCGTTTTTTTCAAGGAATTTGTGCGTTCCCCAAGTCGCCATAAAGAAATATCCCAGCGAAAATGCCTTTTTAACAATCTTCAAAGAAGGCTCTTTGTAGTGGTCATTCAGCGAAATAAGCGCCCTTTGCTTGTGAGAGCCGAATTTATAGCCACCCGCAATAAACGCCTTCAAAAGCGCTTTTTTATAATTCGTATCAATGCCCAAAACCTCGCCCGTGGATTTCATTTCAGGCGCTAAGGCAGGGTCAATTCTGTTTAATTTTTGAAAAGAAAATATGGGCAGCTTCACGCAAACAAGCTTCCCTTCAGGGTACAGCCCCACCCCAAAACCGCAGGAGCGCAAGGATTTACCCAAAATTACATCAATTGCAATTTTTACAATGGGCACACCCGTAACTTTGGATAAAATGGGCACAGTTCTTGAAGCGCGCGGGTTTACCTCAATTACATAGACTTTATCATCCTTAATAATAAATTGGATGTTCATCAAACCCTTAATCTCAATGGCTTTTGCAATTTGCTTTGCGTATTTTACCATATCGCGCTTTAATTTCGGGCTTATTTTCCTTGAAGGATAAAGCGCCACACTATCGCCCGAATGCA
>CAZYYK010000170.1:0-1779 GCA_964651135.1 uncultured Gammaproteobacteria bacterium
CTTTCGTTAATTGTATCCTAATTGTATCATTTTTTAAAAAAAGCGCAATGTATCACAAAAGCGCTTGGGCAAAATCCAGTGCCTGGCGCGCCATTTGAACGTTATGCACTCTTATTATATCAACCCCCTGAAGTACAAAATAGAAGGTCGAAAGGGATGTCAAAAAGTCAAGCTCGTTGTTATCGTCTGTTTTTGCAAAACTTTTTATGGTACGTTTTCTTGAAACACCCGCTAAAATTTCAAACCCCGTAGTCTTAAAATCACTTATGTGCTTCATCAATTCCAAATTCTGTTCAACGGTTTTTGCAAACCCGAACCCTAAATCTACAATTAAATTTTCCTTTTTTAGCCCTGCTTTAAGCACATATTGCGCTTTTTCGTATATTTCTTTATAAACAACATCTGCAACATTTTCATATTGCACAAGGCTGTCCATGGTTTCGGGGGTGCCGCGAGAGTGCATTAAAACAAGCTTTTTACCTGCTTTTATGACGGTATCAAGCATTTTATCATCGGACAAAAAAGAAACGTCATTAATAATATCAGCGCCTAAACCAAGTACCGTTTGCGCCACTTCGCTTGAGGTTGTATCAACGCTTAAGGGAATTTTGCCCGCCAAATTTTTTATAACGGGCGCAAGGCGTTCAATCTGCTGCCCGACACTGACACTTTTAGAGCCCGGGCGTGTACTTTGTGCCCCCACATCAATTATATCAGCCCCCTCATTTATCAAAATTTCTGCCTGCTTTATAGCTTCATTAAAATCGGGGTAGCCGTCTGAAAAAGAATCTGCACTTAAGTTCAAAATTCCCGCTATTTTTGGGTTTTGCACCCTTAGAGAATAATTTATCGCACTTTTTATTTCTTCTGCCGTTTTTGAAAGCGAAAATTGTTGTTTTTCAAGCTTTTGCGCCACATTTTCAAGCTGTGCAATACTGCCCGATAAAACACAGTCTGATTTTTGAACGCTGCAATCCAGCACTCCCCTGTTAACGGCGCAATCGCACCCCGAAGAAAGAGCCGTTTGTTTTATAATTGAAGATTGCTGCGGTTTTAAATCAAAAATTTTAAGGCTCAAAAATTTGTGTTTTTTAAGCCCGCATTCAAGGTATGAGGCGTCAAAACCTATGCCTTGCACTTCTTCTGCTATGTTTTTTTCGCTAACCTTTTTAATCATTTCAAAAAAATTATACCATAGAAATCAAACTAAACTAAAAAGTTGAAATTAGCCATATGGGGTTGTTATTTTATAAACTCGGATGTTATAATTTCAAATCATAAATGCAATATGGAGGAAAATATGAAAAAATTTATTTCAACCCTTTTATTAAGCATACTTTTACTATTGAACTGTAACTATCTTGCCCTGGCTCAAACATGTACGGAGCATTTAATGCTGCCTAAAAAAGCCGCAAAGAAAACGCCTACAAATGTTGTGGTTACAAGCCCCTGCTTGAAAACGGTTCTTGAATATAATGTTTTGGAAGTTAACTTTGCTGAAAACTTTTCCACAAAAACCGCAAAGGTTGGCGATAAAGTGGGATTTTTGTTAAACTGCGGACTTGTAACCCAAGAAGGAACAAAGGTTTTGCCGAACGGCTCTCAGATTATTGCGGTTGTCACTTGTGTTGAAAAACCAAAATCTTTCAACAGAAGCGGCAAAGTGACATTGAAATTTTTATGCGTATTGCTGCCTGACGGTACGCAAATACCTTTCAACGCCCAATTGTTCGACAAGAAAAAATTTCTTTCGCGCGGAAAACTTAATGCGTTTGGGAA
>CAZYYK010000170.1:1789-2027 GCA_964651135.1 uncultured Gammaproteobacteria bacterium
ACGCTTGGAATGGGCGCAGTTGGCGTTGGAGCGGGCTGCGGCATTGGTGTTGCGGCAGGTGCTGTTATAATAGGCGGTTTTGCAATCGGTTTACCTGTGGGCATTGCGGTGGGCGCGCTTGCAGGGCTTGTAACGCCCGGGCTTCACTATAAGGCAAAAGCCGGCGACCCGCTTTTGATACAATTGACTAATAACCTGGAAGTGCCTTGCCCGTAATCATTTAGGGTCAGATTTTCTT
>CAZYYK010000171.1:0-1978 GCA_964651135.1 uncultured Gammaproteobacteria bacterium
AGCCTTAATCTGCCAACTGTCATATATAATTAACACCTGTTATTGATTTCAGACATTTCTATTGCCTGTTGCAAATTGGTATAAACTTTTTTGAACCTTGCTGAGTCTTGTTTTTTGATAATTGCGCATGACTGCGGGGATTACAAGTGCTGCAAAAACACTAATAACGGCAAGGGTGATTAAAACTTCGAAAAGCGTAAAACCTTCCTTTATATTTCACGCTTCAGATTTTTCAGCTTTTTTAAAATGACATAAATTATTTTTTTGCTATAATTATAGGCATGTTAGTATTATTTTATATCTGTCTGTTTGTGTTTATTTATGCCTTAGGGTTATTCTATACCACGGTGGATTACGATTTCTGGGCAAGGCTTATAGTCGGGAAAACGTATTTCCAAACAGGCGAAGTTTTAAAAAGTGATTTTTTATCTTACACGCCCACACATCCCTGGTATGACCATGAATGGGGCAGCAGTTTGCTTTTTTACTTCGTGCAAGATAATTTTGGCGATGTCGGCTTGTTTTTATTAAAAGCAATTTTAACTTTTGCAACTTTTGTTTTAATAATAGAGGTTATAAAATTAAGGCATAAAACGCGTGTTTGCCCGTGCGACAAAGGAAAAGAAAAAACTCTTTATTTGAGCTTTTTATTTTTCTTTTTTGCAATCCATGCGGTGAGCAACATTATTTTTATGCAGGTAAGGTGCCAGGTCTTAACATTTTTCTTTTTTGCACTCTGGCTTTATGTTTTAGAAAGAATAAGAATAAACGGTGAAAACAGACTTTTTTGGATTTTGCCTGCCACAATGCTTGTTTGGGCTAATTCGCATGGCGGCTGCTTTGCGGGGCTGGGGCTTTTGGGGCTTTATATTGCGGGTGAATTTTTAAACAAAAAACCAATCAAAAAATATGTAATAACTTTTCTAATCTGCACGCTTGTTTTATTTATAAACCCTTACGGCATAGGCTATGTGCAGTATCTTGTTATGGCAACAACAATGAAACGCCCTTCCATAACGGAATGGCAGGGCACTTTTTCGCAAGGCTATTTCTATAAATTTGTGAAATTTAAGCTTTATTTAATAATTATTTTAATTATTGTCGGTATCAATTTTATCAAAAGCTTTCTCGGGCAAAAATTTTGGAATAAGGAATTTATTAAAAATTGGTGGCATAATTGTGACAAAACAAAGCTTTTAATTATTTTGACAATGACATTTTTGGGGCTTAAGGCTGTACGTTTTCAGGCCTTTTTCATATTCAGTGCCTGCGCTTTTTTATATTGCGACTTTTACAATGTTTTCAACAAAAGGCTTCCAAAGGCATGGAATACGGCAAAAGATTTATTTTTGCTTGCCGCGGTTTTAATTTGGGCATATTCAATGACAATTTCCACAAAACTTATATCAGATGTTAACTATATCACATATCCCACCGCCGAAATTGATTTTATAAAAACAAACGGCTTAAAGGGCAATTTAATAAGCGCTTTTCACCACGGGAGTTACGCCATGTATAAGCTTTATCCCGATGTGCACCTTTATATGGACGGCCGTTACGAAGAAACTTATATTGAAGATTTAATTGAAAATTTGGGCAACATTGAAGAAGGGCGCATTACAAAAGATGAAACTTCATGGGACAGGGCAATTGAGAAATATTATCCCGATATGATTATTGTGAACAAAAAAGTTCCCATATCAACAGAAATAGAAAAAAGCAAGAACTGGCAAATACTGGTGCACAGCGAAGCATACGCACTTTACGGCAGAGCGGGTAAATATGATGTTAAAAAATTAAAGCAGATTACAGTAAAAAGCCAGCATGAGTTTGATTTAAAGAAATTTGAAACTAATATTGATTGGCACTAAGCATAGCGTTTGAGCGTTTGAGTTGAACAATAAGACAAACGAAAGGCACAAAATTATGGAAAAAAGAAATAAAATAACGGGGGGAGGAGGCATTGAATAGAAAAGCT
>CAZYYK010000172.1:0-1903 GCA_964651135.1 uncultured Gammaproteobacteria bacterium
GAATATGCTATGGAATTGTGGTAATGTTCAAGTGCTGCTTCATATTTAACGTAATCATCATAAATTTTTGCCATTTTTAAATGCGATAAAGAGCGCAAATTATCGTCGGGCGTGTGTGTTGCGGCCTGGTTGTATTCGCTGAGCGCAAAATCGATATGCTCGTAATCATCATAAATTTTGCCTTTTTCATAGTGAATTGCGGCAACAAATGCTGTTGCGCCGCCTTGTTGGGCTATTTCAAGCGCATAATCGTAAAATTCCAAAGCCTCTTTAGGGTCTTGTGCTGTGCGTGCTTTTTTTATTGCTTCAAGCAATTGGGTATTGGCATTTTGATAATAAGATATACCCGCCGCAAAACCCGCACCTTCGTTTTTCGCTGTTTCCTGTACTACTTCCTGTTTTGGAGTATCATCTTGTATAGCCTGTGCTTGCGCGGTTTTTGGCTTATCCGGGAAATTCATTTGGAAATTTTCATTAATTTGGGTGGGGTCAGATTTTAAAACAACATTTTGCATAAAAAGCGCATCAACCCACCCTTCAACCACGCGGGAGGACTTTTGAAGGGTGTCTGTTATATATTTATCCGCAATTCTTGAAGCATTTTTCAAGTTTGATGTGACAATGCCTTTATCAGGGTTTTGTTTTAAAGATTCTCTTTCAACAAGAGCCAAATAGAGGTTAATTTCATCCGTAATGTCTTTTGGCGCTTTTATTGCGCTTGCGGTGTTGTGAAAATCCGTTAAAATTTGAGATATATTTATGGAATTTTTATTGTAATCAACCGCAACCCGCTCCCCGTTGGGAAAAGTTTTGTTGTCCGCTTCCGTTGCATTTGAGCCTTTTTGCGCATTGTTAATTTCACCCTGCTCATCTTGCGCCTGGCGTTTTCGCCAGGTAGAGCCGGCATCTTGCGGTTTCCGATATACTATATTTATAGGCTGGATGGTGTTATACATTTGCTTTCCCCAAAGCTGCCAAAAAGGCACAGTCTTTCAAATTTAAGTATATAGAATTTTACAATAATTTAATTCATACAAACGGTTGATTTTAGCAGCTTTTTATTTAAGTTTAATGAAAATAAGAAAAAAGTAAAAATAAAGCCGATGCTTGCTTTCTTATTGTTTTTATTTTACAATGTCCTTACTAAGTAAAATTCGAAAGGAATACATAATGTCAGTTGTATGCGATATTTGCGGTAAGAAATCGATTAAAGCGGCAAAAATATCATTTTCACATAAACAAAACACACACAGGCAATTGCCCAACCTGCAAAGCGTTAAAGCCCTTGTAGACGGGCAGGTTAAAAAAATTACCGTTTGTACATCCTGCATAAGGGCAGGCAAATTCACAAAAGCGTAAAAAAAGTTTGTTTATCAAGCAGGCTGTAATTTTGCAGCCTGTTTTTGTGTTGAATTTCACCAGGGATAATCACTTTTCATCTCCCACCCTTCGCGTGCAAGTTTTGCGGCACAGCAAGTTCCAGCACCTGTTTTAGAGCAGTTATTGTTTATATAGGTGATGCTGCTATTATAGCAATTCGGTAAAATTCCTTTATCGGTTCTGACAAAACGAAATAAATCTTTGCCCAGTTGATTAGGCTCTTTTGAACTGTTTAAATCAATAATAACACTGTCATTAGGAGACGACGGACCGCTTGATGTCAAAATTATAAAAAGTATGCCGTCCGGCGTTAAAAATGTTGTCCTCAAGTCAGGCAATATAACGGTTGTAGTGCTATTGTCACCGTTAGCCTGTATCCACGGCTGAGATTTTTTATACCCGCAATCAGAATATGTGCTGCATTCTTTTGATACCTTTAAATAAGGTTTCCAGTATTGGTTAAAGTATGCTTTAGCACCTATAACATCGCCTTTATCCCACGTCTGATACATGCCATTTTCTG
>CAZYYK010000173.1:0-1881 GCA_964651135.1 uncultured Gammaproteobacteria bacterium
TAGAGCGCACCCCTGATAAGGGTGAGGTCCTTGGTTCGAGTCCAAGATGGCCCATATTTAAAGAGAGTTGCAGAACTCTCTTTTTTAATATAATTTTGTTCTCTCACACTCTCCCATAAGGGGCTAAAGCCCCAACGGTCGAAGTGTTCTTCTCTCGTCGGCAAAATTCAAGAATTTTGCACGAACTCGACAAGTCATTATCCCCAGGCTCATAAATTCGCCAAGGGCTAAGGACGAGTCCAAGATGGCCCATATTTAAAGAGGGTTTTGACCCTCTTTTATTTTTTAATAAAAGTTAATTTTTTATTTTTCCCGACTATTTCCCGACCTATGACACAACGCAATGTTTTGCAACAAACGTATAACATAAAGTAGACATTAATAATTGTTTAAAGTGTTAATGGCATTTTTTTGTCGTTTACGGCATCGGCTTTAGATGCATATTGTTTGGCTGAATGGCTTACTATGCTTCCATTTTTATCGTACACTTCTGTGCATTTTAAGCTGCCTTTAGTGTATGTTGTTGTTATATTACCTGTTGTTTTATCTGTTACCGATTTTTCATTGGATGTCCCTGCGACCTCAAGGGCTTTGGCTGCCATCTTGTTAAAATAATTTTAGAGCTTAATGTTAATGCAGCAGAATCAGTTAGTTTATTGTCAGTAATTGCCTTTTAATAAAAATTTTCTAAAAAGCAACAATTTCGCAAATAAAATTAAAGTTTAAGTTCTTTTTTGCGAAGTGTTCTTGGCACCGCACCTTTATAAGTCCATTGCTAAAGTATAAAAACTTTTCCCGTTCATGCCGATTTATTATCGATTTAGTTTTTGAAGTTTTTTGCAGGAAAAATCCAAATTGCTGCTCACATGGTGCATTGCGTACAACGAAGGGTCAAAACAGGGGGTTTTTAATTTTAAAGCATTTGAAATAAATGTGGACACACCCCCGATTAAAAGCCCTGCCCAGAGCGGCAAATAGAGCGTCTTAAATTTTTTTTCAGGGAAATGTTTTTGCGCCACATCCTTATAAAAAGCTTCTATTGTTGTATGTTTTTCATCAATTATATTTATTGCACTGCCGTTAAAATCATCCGTCGTTGATACCGCATAAATTGCTTTTGCAACATTTTTAACATCTGCCATAGGCCAGCGATTTTTGCCCTTCCATTTGCCAAAATACACAATATAGGGCGAATGCCTTAAAAAATCTACAACCCTTTTTTCTAAAGTCGTATCCCCTTCCCCCCAAACCGCGGCAGGGCGTATGATTACGTATTTGTCTTTTTCAAGGTTTGCCCTAATCCATTTTTCGCTTTCAATTTTATATTTCTGATAAGGGTTTATGGGGTTCGGTTCAAAACCCGCTGTTTCTTCATCTTCACCTTCAAAATCCCTGATACCGTACACATCCGTGCTTGAAATATATATGAATTTTGATTTTGCAAGGCGGCACAATGTTTTTACGGGTTCAAAATTTATTTTTTGAAAAATTTTATCTTCACCTATATCAGAAGCACGCCCCGCTATTTGAACAACAACATCTGCGCACGGAATTGATTTTAGCTTTTTTGCATCCGTAATATCCGCCCTTATAATTTCAACATCGGGCAGAAGGTATAGTTCTTCAGGAATATTTTTGTGCACAACAGCCAATATTTTCCAATTATTTTGAGCAAAAATCCTTACAACATGCCCTCCGATAAAACCGCCAGCGCCCGTTATAAGTACTGTCTTATTTTGTTCAACCATATATTTACCGCTAAACCTATATTATCTTAAGTTTCTTGCCCGCGTGTGCAAGAACATTTAAGGCGGCGTCAAGATGTTCTTTTGTGTGTTCTGACATAAGGCTTATTCTAAGCCTGGCGAGCCTTCTGGGAAC
>CAZYYK010000174.1:0-1879 GCA_964651135.1 uncultured Gammaproteobacteria bacterium
GTGATGACATTGATGAATTTATAAAAATTTACAGAAAAACTATGGAACGTAATAATGCTACACAATATTATTATTTTGCTGATGAATATTTTTATAAATTTAGGGATATATTAGGCTCAAATTGTAAATTTTTTTATGCAAGGCGACAAGAAAAAATAATTGGTGCATCGATGGTATTATATAATTCTAAGTTTATGCATTATCATTTATCTGGAGCATTAAAGGAATATATGAATCTTGCACCAACAAACTTGTTGATTTATGAAATGGCTTTATGGGGGTTAAAACAGGGAATTGAGGTATTCCATTTAGGTGGAGGAATTAATAAAGAAGATAGTTTGTTTTCCTTTAAAAAGAGCTTCAATAAAAATGGAGAAATAGACTTTCATATTGGTAGAAATATTTTTATGCCAGAGCAATTTGAAAACTTGGTGAAATTGAGGGAAAAAAGTGATTCGAATTTTAACAAATATAATACTAAGCTTATAAAGTATAGAGGATGAAGGGTGAAGATAATGAGTAAGGTGTTTATTATTGCAGAAGCTGGAGTTAATCACAATGGAGATGTTAATGTGGCTTTTAAAATGGTTGAAGCCGCTAAAAATGCGGGGGTAGATGCAATTAAATTTCAGACTTTCAAAACCGAAAAAATCGTATCAAGATTTGCGCCTATGGCACAGTACCAAATAGACAATTGTGAAGATAGTTTTAATCAATTAGAAATGTTAAAAAAACTTGAATTAAGCTATGATGAATTCGCAAAAATTAAAGACTACTGTGATATGAGAAATATAGAGTTCATGTCTACTCCAGACGAAGAAGAAAGCCTTAATTTTTTGTCTGATATTTTAAAAATTAATAGAATTAAAATTGGATCAGGAGAGGTGAATAATCTTCCATATTTAAGGGAGGTTGGAAAAACGAAAAAAGATATTATATTATCAACAGGAATGTCGACGATGGCGGAAATAAAAAGTGCAGTTTACATATTAAAAAAGAATGGAGCAAAGAGTGTATCATTGTTACATTGTAATACAGACTATCCCACAAAAATGGCAGATGTGAACCTAAGAGCTATGCTAGGAATAAGAGAGACCCTCGGATGTGAGGTGGGATATTCAGATCATACACTTGGAAATGAGGTTGCCGTAGCGGCTGTTGCATTGGGAGCAAGCATTATTGAGAAACACTTCACTTTAGATAAAAAATTTGATGGCCCTGACCACTGTGCTAGCATAGATGACAGGGAATTAAGAGATTTGGTATTAGCAATAAGAAATATTGAAGAGGCATTAGGGGATGATAAGAAGAAAGTGTCTGATTCAGAAAAGAAGAATATGGATGTAGTACGGAAAAGCATTGTAGCAAAATGTTACATAAAAAAAGGGGAGACTTTCTGCAAAGAGAACATAACGACCAAAAGACCAGGAACAGGGACATCTCCAATGTGTTGGGACGAGATAATTGGAAAAACGGCAACAAAAGATTTCGGGGAAGATGAGATGATAATAATATGAAAACGGTATGTATTGTTACAGGTACTAGGGCAGAATATGGACTATTAAAAGGCATTATTAAGGAAATTGAAAAAACTAACGTCCTGAAATTACAAATAATTGTTACAGGTATGCACTTATCCCCTTTATTTGGGTTAACATATCAAGATATTGAAAATGATGGCTATTTTATAAATGAAAAGGTTTACATGGAGTTAGAAGATAATAGTAATATTGGAATAACAAAGACTATGGGAAATGAACTGATTAGCTTTGCAGATGTATATGAAAAACTCAAACCAGATTTGGTTGTATTACCGGGAGATCGATATGAAATATTCATTGCAGCAACGGCTGCGATGATGGCAGGTATACCAATTGCA
>CAZYYK010000175.1:0-1876 GCA_964651135.1 uncultured Gammaproteobacteria bacterium
ATTAACCGCAACATCCAAGGTGTTGCCCAAAGCGCTTATGCCCTGCCCGTAAATAATGTCAAATTCGGCAGTTCTAAAGGGCGGAGCCACCTTATTTTTAACAACTTTCACCCTGACACGGTTTCCTATATCCTCATTATCTTTTTTAATGCCTTCAATTCTTCTGATGTCTAAACGCACCGAAGCATAATATTTAAGCGCATTTCCGCCAGTTGTGGTTTCGGGGTTGCCAAACATAATTCCAATTTTTTCCCTCAATTGGTTTATGAAAATAACGGTTGTGTTTGTTTTGCCCACAACACCGGTTAATTTGCGAAGCGCTTTTGACATTAAGCGCGCCTGCAAACCCATTTGCTGCTCATCCATAGCGCCTTCAATTTCCGCCTTAGGCACTAATGCTGCCACTGAATCTATTACAACAATATCAATAGCGCCGGAGCGCACCAATTCTTCCGTAATATCAAGCGCCTGCTCGCCTGTATCGGGCTGCGAAATTAAAAGAGCATCAACATCCACACCCAAATTTTTTGAATATTCGGGGTCAAGGGCATGTTCTGCATCTATATATGCCGCTATACCGCCTTTTTTTTGGCATTGCGCAACAATATGCTGCGCCAAAGTGGTTTTGCCGCTTGCTTCAGGACCGTATATTTCAATAACTCTGCCGCGCGGAATACCGCCAATGCCAAGCGCTATATCAAGTGCCAAAGCGCCTGTCGGCGTATAGTCCACATTTACGGAACTTTTATCGCCAAGACGCATTATTGAGCCTTTCCCAAAATCTTTTTCAATTTTATCCAATGCCAATTTTAGCGCTTTGTCTTTCCCTTCCTGGATTTTGGCATCCTGTTCTTTTAATTCCTCTTTCGCCATATTTTTTCCCCTTGTCTATTATGATTATTTTATTATATAATAAAATTAATGAAAAGCATAGAACTTAACAATTTCAAAATAGGCGCAGATAAGCTTACAATTTTTGCAGGCCCTTGTGTTATTGAAGATGAAAAAATGGTGTTCGAAACAGCATCAGAGCTTCAAAAAATAACAAGAGAGCTTGATATAAATTTTGTCTTTAAAGCAAGCTATGATAAAGCAAACCGCTCTTCTTTGGAATCTTACAGGGGGCCGGGGTTAAAAGAGGGGCTCAGGATTTTGGAAAACGTTAAAAAAGAGTTTAATTTGCCTATTTTAACAGATGTTCACCTGCCGCAGGATGTTGATAAGGCTGCGGTGGTTGCCGATATAATACAAATTCCCGCTTTTTTGTGCAGGCAGACGGATTTGCTTGTTGCGGCGGGCAAAAGCGGCAGAATCGTCAACATTAAAAAAGGGCAGTTTTTGGCTCCCGATCAGATTTTGCCCTTAATTAAAAAAGTTGAAGCGCAAAATAATCATAAAATTTTAATTACGGAGCGCGGAACAACTTTTGGCTACAATAATTTGGTTGTTGATATGCGCGCCATTCAAATTATACAAGATATGGGCTACCCTTGCGTTTTTGACGCTACCCACAGTGTTCAATTGCCGGGCGGGCATGGCACATCTTCTTCGGGCGAAAGACGTTTTGCCCCTTTGCTTGCAAAGTCAGCAATAGCCGCAGGCGCTCGTGCATTATTTTTTGAAATCCACCCTGACCCGCTTTGTGCAAAATGCGATGGGGACAATATGATAGCCCTTAAAGATGCCAAAGAGCTTTTTAAAAAGTGCAAACAAGTTTTTGAAGCCGTGAATTAAGAGGGCTTTTGCTGCCCTTCTGATTGCTGTGCATTGAAGAAATCTTGCTCTTCCGCGCTTAGCGCATAGCCTGCACTTGCTTCTTTGTCTTCATCATCGCCTTCTTTAGCAAAGGTTTCTTCTTCGGTATAATCCTCATAAG
>CAZYYK010000176.1:0-1790 GCA_964651135.1 uncultured Gammaproteobacteria bacterium
CTCAGAACCCTTTTTACATCAAACAAAGCGGTAATTTATGCAATTAACATAAGAACATTTGGCGCAGCGGATTTCAACGGCAACGGTATTATTGAAGAAGAAATCGGCGAAATTAGGGGCAGTTTTTTAAATGCAATACAAAGGCTTGATGACCTTAATCGAATCGGAATTAATACAATTTATCTTCTGCCCATAACAAAAATCGGCAAATTAAAAGCACTTGGAACAGCGGGTTCGCTTTACGCCATGGACAGTTTTGATACAATAAATCCGCAGCTTGATGATGTGCAAAACCCGATGAGCGTTAAAGAAGAGGCAAAAATGTTTGTAAAAGAAGCACACAGACGGGGTTTTAGGGTTTTTGCGGATTTACCAAGCTGCGGCTCTTATGATATGTCTCTTGAAAAGCCCGGTTTGTTTGCAAAAGACAAAAACGGTGCGGCAATTGTTCCCGCGGATTGGACAGATGTAAGGCTTTTTGAGGTTTTTGACGAAAACAGAAATGTAAATCAAGAACTTTTGGCGGGTTATAAAAGTTTTATTGATATGGCGCTTGAATTGGGTTTTGACGGCATAAGGGGGGATGTTGCGGGAATTAAACCCGAGGCTTTTTGGGCGGAAATTATAAAATACGCGCGCGCGAAAAACCCCGAATTTTTGTTTTTGGCAGAATCTTCACCCGCATGGAGCAGCCCCGTTAAGGGTAAAGCCCCTTATCTTAATTCGCAGGCTATTTTAAATGCCGGTTTTGACGGGTATTACGGCGAATATATGAATTTTAAAAACTTGAAAAAAGGCAGCGATTTTATCAAACAAATTAAAAACGAAAGAAAGCTTATAAAAAAATTCAAAACCCCGAAAGCCGTAATGGCAACGTTTGCAACCCATGATCAGCAAAGCCCGATAATGGACAACAACCCCGCTTACAGCGAAATGATTATATGGTTAAGCACAACTTTGCCCGTAAACCCCTATTATTTGGACGGTTTTGCCACGGGCGATACTTATTTATACCAATACAGAAATAAAAAAGCGCCAAAAACCTATACGGATGACGATTATTACTTTGTTCATTTGGGCAAAATGGATATTTTCAACTTTTCAAGACCCCCGGGGGGAGATAACGAGGGTATTTATAACGATTTAGTCAAAGCCGCAAATTTTAGAAAATGGACTCAAAACATTTTAAACAACAGCGAATTTCAGCCCCTATATTCAAACAACAAATACGTTTTTGCCTATGCAAGAACTTACAAGGAAGATTCTATTGTGGTTGCGGGCAATTTGGATAATACAAATCCGCAGAAAGTTACCGTTACCGTGCCAAGGCTGCATCGCAAAACAAGCCTTCTTACAACAATTAAAAGCAAAAAAGCGCCCGCCATTAAAACCCGCAAAATGGTTTTGGAACTTCAGCCCTATGAAGTGCAGGTTTATGTTATAAGCAGGGAAAAATAGCGCGCCGCAGCGTTTGCGGGCACAAACTTAGATAGAATAAAGAAATTTTTTAAAATTCTTTTTTCGGATTTTCTCCTGTTTTTTTAAAAATGTTATTAATCTGCTTTTCATATATATATAAAGTATATACTTTAAATTAAATTTACTTTTTCCGCAAAAGTACAGTTTACAAAATGTAATAATTTGATATAATGAGTAAAGGCGAGAGCAAAAGAATTTATTTTTTTACTTGAGCCGAACGAATTACAGCGGCGAAGCCGCTATAATGACAGAAGGCGAGAGCAAAAGAATTTATTTTTTTACTTGAGCCGAACGAATTACAGCGGCGAAGC
>CAZYYK010000177.1:0-1738 GCA_964651135.1 uncultured Gammaproteobacteria bacterium
GTCCGAGCGGTTTAAGGTGCAGACCTGGAACGTCTGTGCGGGGGCAACTCCGCCGCGAGTTCGAATCTCGCCCTCTCCGAATTTATTTTTATAATTAAAAATTAATCAGGCACGTGTTCAAAAAGTTCTTGCGTGTTGCATTCTAAAGCATTGCAAATTTTGTTTATGGTTTCAAAACTAACGCTTTTTGTTTTGTTGTAATAAAGGTTTATTATTGCAGCTTGGCTTAAGCCTGTCATTTTTTGTAATTCCGACATGCGTATTCTTTTCCTGCCTAAAAGTTCTGATAGCTTATTATTTATCATACTCTACATAATAGCATTTATTCCTTCTGCTTGACTTTTAGTATTGTATAGACTAGTATAGCAATTGCATAGAATAGTAAATTTGTAATAAAAACTTAAGAAAGGAAGAAAAATGAATAAGGAAGATGTAAGTGCGGAAATTGAAATGTATTTTAGGCAAATAATTTCGTTAACAGATTTAATGCTTGAACATAGCAATGACAATATGCCAAATATTCTAACAATAAGGGATTTGGCGCAAACAGGCTTAAAGACCGCATGCAACATTAAATAAATTATTGCGCAAATGCAGGATTTTAGACTCTAATTTACGCAGCTTCTGTCTTCCACCTTTGTCACAACGCCATGGATTTTGTGTATAGGCATGTGGTAAAAATTCACAAAGTTGGGGGAATTTTTCTTAATAAAGGCAAATATTTTCCAAATAAAGTTGCTGGTTTCAATTTCTTCAACCCCGTAAAATATTGCTTTTTCATCAATATCCAATTTCTTTAAAATCTTTTCCAGGTCAATAACTTCCATATACCCGGCGTCTATTTGCAGGTATCTTAAACCCTGCGCCACTTCAGACATTTTTAAAGAAACGCCAAAAGCCCCCTGGGTTTTATCTATGCGGACAAAAATGTTATCCTCATAAATTATTTTGTTTATAAACATTATTTTCATAATATATGGGGGAATTCGCCCTATGCTTCTTGTAAAATAAACCGCTGTTCCGCGAATTTTGGGGTTATTTTCATAAAGAATATTGTATTTTTTTAAAAATTCATTTTTATCCATTAAGTGAAGTGCGCGATAGAGCATTTTGTGCCCTTTTGTATAAATAAGAATTAAGGTGAAAGGAACAAGGGCTATTAAAATGGACCAGTAAGCACCATTTGGAATTTTGGATAACGCCGCAATTAGGAAACAAACGTCAATACATAATAAAAACAAGGATAAAAACATTTGAAAATACTTTTTGCGCAAGAAAAATATTATGCTAATCAAAGTTGCGGTTATGGTGATTGTGCCTGTAACAGCCAAACCGTATGCAGCGGCAAGATTTTCCGATTTCTGGAATATCAGAACTATCAAAACCACAAAACACATAAGGAATGTATTTGCAGCGCCTATATAAATCTGCGAATTTATGTCTTTTGAAGTATATTTTATTTTGAACATAGGCAAAATATGCGTGTTAATGCCCTGGTACACAATCGAAAAAAGCCCGCTTATCATTGCCTGGGAAGCTATAATTGTTGCAAAAATGCTTAAAATTAAAAACGGAATATAGAAAAAATGGCTCTGGCCTAAAACCATTGAAAAAAGTATATTTTTAACATGGGGATTATGCAGCAAAAACACGCTCTGGCCTAAATAATTCAACAAAAGTGCTATTAAAACAAAAAACCAGGCGTTTATAATCGGTTTTCTGCCCAAATGCCCCATAT
>CAZYYK010000178.1:0-1665 GCA_964651135.1 uncultured Gammaproteobacteria bacterium
TTAATCAACGCCTCCGCCATTTGCTGTGAATTGCAGGGGGCTAATTCAACTTCCACAACCCCCCTTATGGAATTTATACAAAAAATCTTTTGCGCTTGTTTTAAATTGTACAGATACAATTTTTGCTCGATTATTTTATGTTTTTTGCCCGAAAAAATAAAGCCCTGCTTTAAAATGTTTTGGCGCAAAACCCCGTCAAGCAAGCCGCATTCAACAGGCGGTGTGAAAAATTTGCCGTTAATAAGTAAAATGATGTTGCTCCTTGCGCCTTCTGTTAATTCACCTTTTTCGTTTAGAAAAAGTTCGTCAAAGATTTCTTGTTTTTTTATTTTCCCTGCCGCCTCTTGATACCAGGGGCGGTACGTTGTTTTATGGTAAAGCATAGGTTCTTTTGAATTTACAGGGTTTTTTGAAACGGTTATTTTATTTGTTTTAATTTTGTCAAGCGGCAAAAATTCGGTTTCAACAACGCCGTTTTTATTTAATAAAAGCCTTAAAATGTAACCGCCTTCTTTTAAATTTGTGCTCATTTTTTGAGGTTTTTTAAAGCCCAGCTTGCGCGCCGATTGTTCCATTCTTTTAAAATGCTCCTGTTCAAATTGAATTCGGCCGCCTTTAACAAGCATTGTTTCAACAAGTTTTATATCGGGCAAGGTTTTGGCGCAATTCAAAAAATTTATTTTGGCAAGTGTTTCCTGCCATTCGTCTTTTGGGGTTGAATCCCACACAATTGCCCCGCCCACACGGCAAGTGTAGGTTTTGTTGTTAATTTTACGCTGAAGAATTCTTATAGGCACAGAAAAAACGCTTTTTTGTTTTGTTATAAGCCCGATAGCGCCGCAATAAACGCCGCGCGCGCCTGTTTCAATTTCATCAATAATTTTCATTGTATTTATTTTGGGTGCTCCTGTGACAGAACCGCAGGGAAAAATGGCGTCAAATATTTCGTATAAACCTGTATTATCATTGAGTTGGGCCGAAATTTCAGATGTCATTTGATGAAGGGTTTTATGTGTTTCTATCTCAAAAAGTTTTTCAACTTTAACCGTGCCCGTTTTTGCAATTTTGCCCAGGTCATTTCTTAACAAATCCACAATCATAACGTTTTCCGCAAGGTTTTTTTCATCATTTCTTAAAAAATTGATATTTTTAATGTCCTGCGCCCCGGTTTTTCCTCTTTTAACCGTGCCTTTCATGGGTTTTGTTAAAATTTTTCCCCCTTCAAGTTCAAAGAACAATTCGGGCGAAAAAGAAAGAATTTCTTCCCACTGATTTTTTATATAGCAGTTGTAAGGCGTCCTTTGGTTTGGCAAAATGGCGTTATAAAGCTCAAGCCCGCCCATATTTGTTTCAATATCCCAATCATAGGTATAATTTACCTGATAAGTATTGCCGCATGCAATTTCTTTTTTAATACGATTTATGGCTTTTTTATACGTTTTATAATCAATACGGGTGGTTATTAAAAGCTCAGGCTGTCTTTTAAAAGGCACGATTTCCGCGTTTTGGCAGCTGTTATAGGCTTCAAAATACAAAAGCGGCAGTTCGGATTTTACTTTTTCCCCCAAAAAAATGTTTTTGGCTTCGTATCTGATATAGCCAAGCAAATAAAAGTTTTCCTGTTTTTGCAAAAATTCAAGCCGCAAAAACGCTTCTTTGAAACTT
>CAZYYK010000179.1:0-1632 GCA_964651135.1 uncultured Gammaproteobacteria bacterium
GGGGGCTCTGATAGCTTAGCATTAATCCGCTCGTTCTGTCATGCTGAACACGTGCACTGTCATCCTGAATTTATTTCAGGATCTAAAAACGTACGGTCAAGACAACAGACCCTGAAACCAGTTCAGGGTGACAAGGGCGGTTTCACACTTGCTGAAGTTTTAATCACATTAGCAATAATTGGAGTTGTTGCGGCGCTCACAATTCCTTCTGTTGTGCGCAATTATCAAAAAACCCAAACAGAAGTTCAATTAAAAAAAATATACAGCACCCTTTCAAATACCACAAATCTTGCAACAGCAAATGAAGGCCCTATTGCGGGATGGGATGTTTATTCTTATGATGTCACTGTTCCAAATACCTCTATGAAAGGTTCGGAACATTTTGCAAAAACTTATTTGATGCCGTATTTAAAAGTTTCAAAAATTTGCGGATACTCAACAACTGATGTTTGCGCCTATGACGGGCAATGGATGAACGGAAAAGGCCTAGGTTATTTTAAAGCCGCTAATTTTTATAAGTTTATGTTAAACGACGGTACAAATATTTCTTCAGTATCCTATAATTTCATATATACAAATGGCACGAAGTATGTAAGGGGAGAGCTTTATGTAGACCTAAACGGTCCTAAAAAGCCAAATACTTATGGTAAAGATATCCACAGATTTGCGTATAATTTGATATCGAACGATATCGTAATAGGGAAATTTACAACCGTCGGGAGTGGACTTTCTGTGGAAAGACTTCTTAACGATTTAACGGGCTACCCTTGCAACAAAGATGCGCCAACTACAACTGAATATTGCACTGCCGCGATTATAAAAAACGGGTGGAAAATACCTGAAGGATACCCGTGGTAATGTTTAAAAGCCTGTTTTAAACGTTTAATTGCAATGCAATTTTATTTGTGCTATTTTTTGTTTATGGAACAAAGAATTTTAGACATCAAAAAAGAAGCAAAAAGCACTTTAAAACAAGTTAAAAACACAAAAGAACTTGAGGAATTTAAAAACAAATATTTGTCGCGTTCAAGCGAACTTACAAATGTGAAAAAAAGCCTCAAAGACGTTGCAGTTGAACTTCGCCCAAAAATCGGCATGTTGGCGAATGAGGTTTTTTGCGAACTTGAGGGCGGGGCACAAGAAAAATATAACACGCTTTACAAACAAGAATTGGATGAAAAACTTTCAAAAGAAAAAATAGATGTGACCCTTCCGGGCACTTTTAACCCGCGCGGGCGCGTGCACCCTTTAAGTGCAACCGTTAATGAGGTTGTGGAAATTTTTGAACATCTTGGGTTTTCTGTAACGGATAGTGAAAATTCGCCCGAAGTTGAGGTTGAGATGTTCAACTTTGATTTGCTTAATTTTCCGCCCGATCACCCTGCAAAAGATATGCAAGATACGTTCTATACAAAAGTTGCCAAAAATGTTGTTTTAAGAAGCCAAACTTCAAACGCGCAGGTGCGCCAAATGAAAACAACACATCCGCCCGTTAAAATTATTTCGCCGGGAAGGGTGTATCGGTGTGAAAATATCTCTGCGCGCAAAAATAACCTTTTTCACCAAATTGAGGGCTTATATGTTGATAAAAATGTTAATTTTTCGCACCTTAAAGGCGTTTTAAATGAATTT
>CAZYYK010000180.1:0-1630 GCA_964651135.1 uncultured Gammaproteobacteria bacterium
GCCCCAGGGCATAAAGAATTTCCGTAATGTTCGGCGCAAGGCTTATAAAGGTTAACTGTTTTTCGGGCAAAATTTTTGGCGTGCGCTCTTTTTGTATTCCCAAAAAAACCATGCCTGTAAAAGCAATTATCAATGCGCTAATTAAAAGTTTGAATAAAAATATTCTTTTCATTATTTATTATCTCAAATTCAAGATTGTACACTTTTTTTAAAATTTCTTTTGTAAAAAATTCATTCTTTTTAAGGGTAAAAAGCTTATGTTCAGTGCTTATTCCTATAAAATAATCACCGTAATTGGAAGCCAAATTTAAATCATGCAAAATTATAAGGCTTGTTATACCGCGGGTTTTCAAGTGTTTGAGCGTTTCTAACACCTTCATCTGGTTTATTAAATCCATATTTGAGGTGGGCTCATCAAGCAAAAGCAGCTTGGCGTCTGATAAAAGAGCAAGCGCAATATTTGCCTTTTGAAGCTCCCCCGCGCTTAATTTTTCAATGTCCAAATTTTGCTTGTGCGATAATTCCAATTCTTCAAGCACACGCACGATTTGTTCTTTTTCATCTTTGCTCAAAAGCCATTTCCAGTTTGAAGAATAAAAAATTGATGATAAATATTCCCACAAAGTCAAAGATTTCGGGTATATGATTTTTTGCGGCAGATAAAAAATTTTATTTGTAGATTTTGAAATTTTGCCTTTATATTTTTTTATAATGCCTGCAAGCGCTTTAATTAAGGTGGTTTTGCCCGCCCCATTGGGGCCTGCTATTATATTTATTTGATTTTCCTTAATTTCGAAGCTTATATCCTTAAAAATTTCCAAATCATCCAGCTTTAAGGAAAAATTTTGAACATTAATCATAAAATCTACCTCCTTTTTTTGTTAAAAAGAAGACAAATACGGGCGCGCCGATAAACGCCAAAACAAGCCCCAGCGGGATTTCTGTGGGGTAAATCAAGGTTCTTGAAATATAATCTGAAAAAAGCATTAAGCTTGAGCCGAGCAAAATTGACGAAATAAAAAGCCAGCGGAAATCTTGCCCTAAGAGCATTTTGGATATTTGCGGTATTATAATCCCCACAAAACCTAAAATTCCTGCGCTAAAAACGCTTATAGAGGCTAAAAATGAAGATAAAACTATTATAAAAATGGTGTAGAGATTGTGTTTTTTGGCAAAAGCGGAGATTAAGTTGTCATCAAGGCGCATAAAATTTAATTTTGGAATTGCAAAAAGGCATAAAGCCAAAGCAAATAAAAACAAAACCGTTATTGTGCCGCTTGAAGCGATTGTGTTTGTGAGTCCGCCCGATAAAATTAACATCATAGGATAAGCTTTATTGGGGTTTGTTAAAATTACAAGAGATATTAATGAACTTACAAAGATGTTGACGCAAAGCCCCACCAAAATAAGCTTTGTGACGCTGAACCTGTTTAAACCCGCAAATAAAATTACTATAATTGAGGAGATAAAAGCGCCGAAAAACCCCCAGATTGAATAATTTGCGCTGTTAAAAAGTATAATTGAAATTACAATTGCAAGCCCCGCACCCGATGAAATCCCCGTTATATAAGGTTCTGCAAGCGGATTTTTAGTAATAGACTGCATAAAAAGCCCCGCCAAAGAAAGACAG
>CAZYYK010000181.1:0-1597 GCA_964651135.1 uncultured Gammaproteobacteria bacterium
ATCATCAACATCGTTGATGAATTTTTCAACAGTACCTGTGTAAATAATCATACTGCCTCCTTATATATACTCATTATATTTCTTTGAATTTCCTTTGGCTTTATCAACCGGATATTTTTTTTCGTTTGAATTAATTTTAGCACCCATTAAAGTTAAGGGCTCAATGATGCGCCCCATTGGGCGTTTTGAAAGGCTTAAATCGCCAATTAGAGTGCTTTTAAAATTACATCCCGCTAAAATCCCCGCCAAAAGGCGCATTGAAGTGCCCGAATTTTGACAATCAAGCACCGTATCAGGTTTTTTAAAGCAACTGGAGGCATTAATTTCAAGTGTTGTATCATCAATAAAATTAATATCTGCGCCCAATTTTTTCACAATATTTAAGGTGGCAAGGCAATCTGCACTTGTTAGAAAATTCTGCATCCTGAATTTAGCTTTGGTTAAAGCCCCTATAATTAAGCTTCTGTGCGATATGGATTTATCGGCAGGTATTATAATATCGCCCCTCAGGCGCCCTTTAAATTCTTTTGTCGCAAAAACTTTTTCCATTTTTTAATTATACAATAAACTCGGGCGTTTATGCTATAATTTTCTTATGTTAAAACCTAGAAAAATAGTGGAAGATTTACCGATTTATCAAACGGATGAATATTTCGAATTTTATAAATTGAAATTAGATGCAAACGAAAGCCTTTTTGGCCCGTCTGATAAGGTTTTGCAAAAATTTAAAAAACTTGATAAAAAAAACTTCAATTTTTACCCGTGTTACGGCGAACTTTTAGATGAAATTGCAAAATTCAGAGGCTTGGAAAAGGATAATATAATCCTTACAAACGGTTGCGACGAAGCCATAAACAACGTCTTTAAAGCGTATTTAGAGCCCGGCGATGTAGTTTTAAGCTATGCGCCGACATTTGCTATGCCAAAACTTTATGCTTCAGCGCAGGGGACAAAATTTATTGAAATAAAATACGGCGAAAAATGGAAATTTGACCGCGACCGTATGGTGTATTTGGTTAACAACAAAACAAAAGCGCTTTATTTAACTTCGCCCAATTCGCCCACAGGCGATACGGTTTCAATTGCGGATATCCAATACCTTTGCAAAAAATATCCCAAAAAATTGATAATAGTGGATGCAACTTACGTAAATTACGCACAGGATGAAGATTGCAATTACTGGGATTTGATAAACCTTTATTCTAACCTGTTTGTTTTGAAATCTTTTTCAAAAGACTACGCACTTGCGGGTTTAAGGCTTGGTTATATTGCAAGCAATAAAAATAATATTATGCAGCTTAAAAAAGTTATTTCGCCTTACAGTGTCAATTCCCTTGCTGTTGCGGCAGGGGTTGAAGCAATCAAAGACACGGAATATTTAAAGAAGGTGAAACAAGAAACCCAAAAGTCAAAGGAATTTTTATACAAAGAGCTTGCAGGGCTTGGCTTTAAGCCTTTTGTGAGTGAGGGCAATTTTATACTCTGCGATTTTGGCAAAAAATCAGATTTTTTATATAAAAAATTGCTCATAAATTCAATTAAAGTTAAAGATATGAGCCAAATGGAAGATTTAGAAAACTGCTTTAGAATGACAGTG
>CAZYYK010000182.1:0-1589 GCA_964651135.1 uncultured Gammaproteobacteria bacterium
ATAGCCGAAAATTGTT
This sequence comes from uncultured Gammaproteobacteria bacterium, assembly GCA_964651135.1. Lineage (GTDB taxonomy): Bacteria > Cyanobacteriota > Vampirovibrionia > Gastranaerophilales > Gastranaerophilaceae > CAYYBA01. The sequence goes on from CAZYYK010000182.1 coordinate 17, forward strand.
GCACCATCAAGGTTCTCTACAACATGCTGAAGCATATGCGAAAACCCGAACCCGTGAAAAATGTTGTCTCCCAAAATAAGAGCCACATTGTCATTTCCTATAAAATCTTCGCCTATAATAAAGCTGTCTGCAATGCCCCTTGGCACTTCTTGTATGGCATAACTGAACTTTACACCTATGTGAGAACCGTCGCCCAAAAGCTTTTTAAAATTATCAATATCCTGCGGGTTTGAAATAATCAAAATATCTTTAATATCCGCCAAAAGCAGCGTTGTAAGCGGATAATAAATCATCGGCTTGTCATAAACCGGCAGCAATATCTTTGAAATCGGTAAACTGGCAGGCCAAAGCCTTGTGCCTGCGCCCCCTGCAAGAACTATTCCCTTCATTTTCCACCCCTTATTTTAGTTAATTCTAACTCCCAATTATAGGCATTTTTAATAGTTTCTTCTAATTTTATGTCACTGCGCCAGCCTAAAATTTCTTTGGCTTTTGTGTTGTCGGCAACAAGTTTTGGCGGGTCACCTTGCCTTGGGGGGCAAATGTTAAGCGGTATTTTTTTATTTAAAACATTTTCACACGTGCCAAAAATTTCTTTGACACTTTGCCCCTGCTCTGTACCAAGGTTAATCACCGCACTTTTTTTGCCGTTTTTTAAATATTCGTAAGCAAACCTGTGCGCGCGCGCAAGGTCTGTGACATCAATGTAGTCGCGAATACAGGTGCCGTCGGGCGTTGGGTACTTATCGCCAAAAAGCTCAAAAGTTTTTTCTTCATTGAGCGCGGATTTTAAAATATTCGGTATAAGGTGTGTTTCAACGTCGTGCCATTCGCCGGTTACAAGGTTTTTATCCGCACCCGCAACATTAAAATATCTTAATATGACATAGTTCATATTATACGCTTTGGAATAATCTTTTATGGCAAATTCAATTGCAAGTTTTGTGTTGCCGTAAGGATTTACAGGCTTTTGGGGGTGGTTTTCATCTATATTATCACAATTTGGGACGCCATACGTTGCACAGGTGGATGAAAAAATAATATTTTTAACGCCAAATTCCAGCATACAATCAAGCAAATTAAGGCTTCCCGCTATATTGTTATGATAATACTTTTGCGGGTTTTCAACGGATTCGCAAACAAGCGAATTTGCAGCAAAATGAATAACGGCATCAAATTTGTATTTTTTAAAAGCCTTTTTAATTTCGTCCTTATTTTTTAAATCCGCCTTAATAAAATCAAGCACTTTGCCGCGCGCTTTCAGGTTTTGCAGCCTTTTTACGATTTCAATGTGACCGGTCGAGAGGTTATCCAAAATAACAACATTATAGGAATTATTCAGCAAATCTGCAACGCAGTGTGAACCTATATAGCCCGCAGAGCCTGTTACAAGAATTAAATTGTCCAAGTTTACCCCTTTTGTGCCAATTTTTCGCGTACTTTTGCTTCTATTTCTTTCAATATTTCAGGATTTTGTTCTAAAAATTCTTTAGATTTATCCCTGCCCTGACCCAGTTTTTCATCGTTATAGCTGAACCAGGCGCCTGCTTTGTTAACTATATCCATATTAACC
>CAZYYK010000183.1:0-1587 GCA_964651135.1 uncultured Gammaproteobacteria bacterium
GACAACTACAAATGAACAGTGGAAACAGCTTAGAATTAATATGAAAGAGCTTGTATTTCCTCATTTACACGCACCTTTAAAGGCTTTGAACGATTTATTAAACAAGATAAATTCAAACCCTGTTATGCAAAAAGGATTATTCACTGCTGTAATCGGTACAATTGGAGCAGGACTTGCACTTACTTTACTTGGTGCCGGCACAATGTTAACCGGAAAACTCATTGGTTTTTATGGAACGTTTTTAACAAAAGCCAGAGAATTGACTCCGATTTTAATAAAAAACTCCGTAGCGCTTTTAGAGTTTATGGGACTGAACTCCTCTTCTCACAGCTTAAACAATGCTTTTAATATATTTAAAGCAGGCAATAAATTAGGCTTGGATTTACCAAAACACGTTCTTTTGGGTTTTGGAGCAGATGTCAGAAGAATTGATAACGACTTAAGAAATTCTTTTAAAAATCTTCCTTCAAATATTTTGAAATCAACAATAGCTTTAAAAGATTGGACGATAAATTCTGTTAAAGCGATTCCTGCAAATTTTATGAACGGTTTAAAATCATTCAAAACAGGATTTTTATCAATCCCATCAATGATTAGAACTGCAATCGTATCATTCCGTGCCTTTTCTCTAACCCTTTTGACTTCTCCTTTGGGCTGGATTGCACTTGCAATTGCAGGAGTTGCTTTTGTTATTTATAAATATTGGAAGCCGATTACAGGGTTTTTCAAAGGTGTATTCCAAGGCTTAAAAGAAGGTCTTGCTCCTTTAATGCCAGTATTTAATAAATTAGCACAAGCTCTTGAACCAATAACAAAACCGATAAAAGCAGTATTTGACTGGCTTAAAAAACTATTCACTCCTGTTGATGATGTCGGCGGAGCCGCAGAAAAAATGGGTGTAAAATTCGGAAAAGCCATTGCAAATATTATCCTCAAACTTGCAAATCTTGTTCAAAAAGCATTCGAGTTCGGTGCAAAAATCGGCGATATGCTGACATTCGGGCTTTTAAGTAAAACAGGCAAAACTCAAGCTGCAATAAATAAACACGCTCAAATTATCAGGGATCACTTGCCGCATTCTCCGGCTAAAACAGGTCCACTTAAAGATTTGCACAAAGTTAAAATCTCAGAAACTATTGCATCTGCAATAAAACCGTTGCCAATTGTTGCTGCTATGAACAAGGCTTTGTCCTTTAACTCAACCGCCTTAAAACCCGATGTGCGTGGTGCGAACGGTGGCAATAGTTCGACAGTTATTCACTATAACCCTGTTGTAACAATTTCAGGTGCAAGTAAAGGCGCAAAAGATGATTTCCTAGCACTGCTCAAAAAACATAAAGAAGAAATTCTCACGATTGTAAGAAAAGAAAACGAAAGAAAAATGAGGTTGGCGTACTGATGTTTGCACAACTTGGCGATATTCAATTTGAATTAATAACATACTTTAACGGCATCGAAGAAACCGTTTCATATAATTACGCTGAACATGAGCGGATTAACAACAAGCCTGTTTTGCAGTTTATGGGGCTGAATTTGCAGGAACAAAATATCAAGCTCAATTTTCATAATTCTTTTTGTGTGCCTGAA
>CAZYYK010000184.1:0-1571 GCA_964651135.1 uncultured Gammaproteobacteria bacterium
AAAAAAGAAAAATTAACAAAAGAAGAATGGGAAGCATTGCAAAACCACCCCAATGCGGGCGTGAGCTTGCTTATGAACATAAACTTTATGTCTGAAGTTATTCCCTATATTCACTACCAAAAAGAGCGCTGGGACGGCCAGGGCAGGCCTGAAGGCCTGGGCGGTCAATCTATTCCTTTTGGGTCGAGGATTATAGCCCTTGCGGACGCTTATTGTGCCTTAATGGAAAACAGGCCGCACAGAAAAGCGCTTTCAAAAGAGGACGCATTAGAAATTATACGCCAGGAAAGCGGCATAAAGTGGGATCCTGCGCTTGTTCAAGCTTTGCTTGAAATTGAATAGCGCAATATTAGCATTGGCCGGTGCACTCTACCAGGGGTAGTCATTTTGAATCTGCCACCCGTCACGCGCAAGTTTGGCGGCACAGCAGGTACCTGTTCCTGCCTTTGAACAGTTACTGTTTATTTCGTTCATGCTATTGCTATGACATTGCGGCAAAACTCCTTTGTCTGTTCTGACAAAACGAAATAAATCTTTACCGTAAACATTAGGTCCTTTTGAACCGTTTAAGTCAACAAAAATATTGTTATTGGCAGCACCTGCATCGTCTTCTGATGAGAAAATTACAAAAAGCATACCATCAGGTGTTAGAAATGTTGTTCTTGTATCGGGCGCAACAACACTTGTGGTACTGTCGTTACCGCTGGCATGTTTCCATGGCGCACCTGATTTATACCCGCAATCAGAAGCCTTGCTGCACACTTTTGCCACCTTTAGATGAGGTTTCCAGTATTGGTCAAAATATTGTGCTGTTCCAATGTTAGATGCAATATCCCATGTCTGATGCATGCCATTTTCCGCTTGAGAGTTATTATATGCCTGATTTATTATAGACCACGCTTTTTTTAATTTTGTGACGGTTTGAGTTTTTTGATAGTTTTTTACAACCGCGGGAATTGTAAGGGCGGCAACAACGCCAATAATAGCAAGAGTAATAAGAACTTCGGCTAAAGTAAATCCGCCCACTCTCCCCGTTACTTTATTTCTTCTTTCCATAACTTTCTCGCCTTTCGCTAGTCATACCTTAATTGTATCATGCTTTCCAAAACAACGCAAAAAACATCACCCATGCACGAAAAATAATTTTACCGTTTTATACAATTGTCAATATTTCTTTTTGTATTAAAATATTTATTGAATAAAAAGGTTTAAAATGAAATATTCGAAATATTCAGCAGTAATAATAGGAAGCGGCATTGCAGGGCTTTATTTAGCCCTTAAGCTTGAAGAGCAAAAAAAGCTTAACGACGGAATTTTAATTATTACAAAATCAAAGCTGAATGAAAGCAATTCGCGCCTTGCGCAGGGCGGCATTGTGGGCGTTATGGAAGAAAATAAAATGGATTCCGTATCTTTGCATGTGTCAGATACAATCCGCTCAGGGTGCGGCTTAACAGATTTCGGAGTTGCAAATTTCATATCTAAAAATTCCTCTCAGGTTATTAAAGATTTGCTAAGGCTGGGTGTTCGTTTTGACAAAACAGCCCAAAATAAGCTCTCCTTCACATTGG
>CAZYYK010000185.1:0-1561 GCA_964651135.1 uncultured Gammaproteobacteria bacterium
ACGAACCGGCTGCGGCAGGGTCTTCAGTTGGCGGTGTTTGGGTTAATTTTTCTTCTATTTGTTTAAAAATTTCCTCAATCGGTGCTGCAACTTTTTCGTCTATTTTCATGCCGCACAGAACCATTAATTTAATAATCACATCTGCGCTCACCCCTGCACTTGCCTTTATTTTCTTTGTTTCTTCTTCGGATAAAATTGTGCTGCCGTCTTCATCCGCATTTATGAAAATTGTTTTCAATATATGTGTTATCACCTCTTTTTTAGCTGCTTCAAGAGACTTAAACGCATATATTTCTTCATCTGATAAAGTGCCGTCCTTATTCGAATCTAGGGCATCTAAAATTGTGGTGTCCGTGCTTGCTGTATCAACAACCGGTGTTTCTTGCGGTACGGAGATTGCCTCTTCAGTGCCGCCTTCTTCTAATTGAACATTTATTAACTCATCTTCAAGTGTCAAATTTTGTTCGGTTTGTGTTGCAGAAGTTTTTACAGGGTCTGTTTGATACCCTGTAGTTTCAACGTTGTTGGCGTATTTTAAAATCTCTAATTCAGATACTTCTAGGGACATAGTTCTCTTTCTAAATATATAAAGTCTATATATTGCTTAAATATTGACTTTAAATAAAGATATATTAATAAAATTTTACAAAAGCTTTTAATTTAGGGGAAATGTTAAATATTGTTAACCTTGATTTAATTAGTATATCAATTTTATATACTAAAAATACTTTATTATATTAAGAAAGTAAGCGGCATTACACATTCTAAGGAAAATAAATCTTAATGAACATCGACCCTATTTTAATACGATTGATAGAGGATTTTAAATTAGACAGCTTTGTTTTAAGCCTTGTTTCGAATGTACAAGGTACCGTAAATTCAAGCTCCGAAGAGGAACTTGCAGAATTTGATGAAGATGGAAACGGAAAACTTGATTCATCAGAACTTAAAAAATTCATTTCTTATCTTTACGAACAGGGAAGAATAGATGAAGCAACTTTTGATGCAATGTTATCGGGAGCGGACAACCAAAGTATAAAATTAAGTGAAACAAATCAAACAGCAACAGATGAAACAGAAACTGCGGCTGCTTCTACCGCCGCCACTGCTTCTGCCGCCGCCACTGCCGCCCAAACTCCAACCACGACTACTGCAACAGCACCTCTGACAAAAGAAGAATTAAAAAAAATATATGAAGAAAAACTGAAAATAGCTGATGATTTGATAAGAAAAGATAGTAATATACCTGATGATTTAAAAACAACAAGAGATAATATTGAAAAAGAATTAAGTTCTGTTAATGCGGAAATAGAAAAATTAAGCGCAAAAACAAGTTTAACTGCTGAAGAAAAAGCAAAACTTGACAGTTTAAAAGCAAGAAAACAAGAACTTGAACAAAAAAGAAATGACGTTGAAGCCAAGATTCTTGCAGTTTGTTCCGGTGAAACAAAAACTGCTATTTTAGAAATGCAGGAAGCAAGAAAAAAATGGAGCGATAGTGTAGGCGAACTTGAAACGCCTCCTATAGGAACAGGGCTTGTAAATACTTCCGCGCAAGGTA
>CAZYYK010000186.1:0-1539 GCA_964651135.1 uncultured Gammaproteobacteria bacterium
AATAAGGAGCAATTAGAACAAATTGAAGCATTGTACAAAGCAATGTTACCATTGCCAAACCCTGATGCACACGAAGTTATAGGGCAAGCACTTAATATTGAGCCCAAAAAAGCTTTCTTTGGAATTAATCTTGTGCGCCAAAAAATGATGCTGCCGAAAACCCCTTTCCCTAAAAGGAAATTGGCGCTTACAACAGACCAATTAACTGCAATTAAGAATTTGTATGAGCCGCTTTTGCCGCTTCCGCCAATCGGCTGCCACAAAATCATTGCAGCACAGCTTAAAATGGACGAATGGCGCGTGCATGTGGGAATCGGATTGGTTAGAAAACAAATAGGGCTTGAACGCTGGAATCCTGAAAGAGAAGATGCTCCGGAAGAATACAGGGTGAAAAAAGAAGAAACCAAAGAAGACTAAATTTTAATGTCTTCAAGCGCGCCTGTTTTGACGTCGCAAAAAACCGCTTCATGCTTGCTTTTTAGCCCGCACAAAATTTTGCCTTTTTGCGGCTTTAAAAACTGTTTTGAAGAATTTTTACTGTCTTTAACCTCAAATGCAACCACAGCGCCAAAAAGCTCTTGTGATGCCTGAAACATTTCATCAGGGCTTAAAAATGCAAAAGCAAAATTTGCCTCATTTGCGCCCGGGCACTGGGCTTCAGGCACAGGCAAAGGCGGCCCTGCGGGAATTGCGCGGGCAGGATTTTTGGGGTTTGAAATAACGCCAAACGCCCGCAAAAGCGCAATGGACAAGGTGTTGCGGCTTACTTCATATTCATTCAGCCCCACTGTTGCAATGCCAACCCCCTGCGCGCAGACAAATTTTTGCATCGGATAAAAATTTGTTTTCAATTCTTCGCAATTTTTGGCGGGCAAATTTTCCAAAAGCGAATAAAAAGGGTCATGTCCGCGCTTTATTAAACCAAGCGTATCTTCTGCCACAGTTGAATTTATAGGGTTTTTAAGCGCAAAAGCCGCCTGGAGCTTGTGATTTTTGGTTTTATTGTTTATATATGCCCTAAATTCAATATATTTTGCGCTTTTGTATAAAATCGCGTCAAGTTTTATGTCTTTATAAAATAAGCGCAAAATTGAACGCAGATGCCCTTCTTCAATAATTTCAGCCTTTAAAAGCGGCAATTGGCGCGGTTTATGTGCGGGTGCAAAGTTGTAACTATCCCCTAAATCTTTAGTATCGAAGATTTTAAGGCAATCATTTAAAATTTCGCCAGTTTTTTTGTTTTTAAACCCTATTTTTTTATTTTTTATAAAAAGCGCAATTTCACTGTTTTCAACGCTTTTAGGGGTAATCTGAACGCCATCTTCAACAATCTGAGGCTCAAGCACGTTTATGGAAAACGGTTTTAAAGGCTCAGCTTGAATTAGATACTCATAAATGGGTCTAAAATCTTCTGTAACGGGGATTTGGGCAGTATCATAAAGCTTTTCGGGCGCAAAACCCATGGTTTTTGAAATTAACTGTCCGTTTTTGATTTTTTGAGTTGTTTTAACGTGCAAAGGCAGGCTGTAATTGAAATCT
>CAZYYK010000187.1:0-1535 GCA_964651135.1 uncultured Gammaproteobacteria bacterium
GTTTTTATCTGTACTTTTTTTAGAAAAAAGTACCAAAAAATTGCCACAGGGTGCTTCATTACCGAAATTTCTAAATTCACTTTTTTTATGCTCAACAACTCGGTATTTTTTTGTTAATTCAAAAAAATACCTCAAACAGTTTCGCTCTTTATGTTCATTAAGAAATTTCTGTCCATTCCCGCACACAGTGGCGGGGCTTAGAGCGTTTACCTTAGCCGAAGTTCTTATCACATTAGCTATAATCGGCGTTGTTGCGGCACTTACAATCCCCACGGTTGTGAATAATTATCAAAAAACCCAAACAATAACACGTTTAAAAAAAGCATACAATGCTCTTGCTAACACAACAAACCTTGCAATAGCAAATGAAGGGCCTATTGAAGGCTGGGAAGCCGAGCCCAATAAAAGTGAAGAATTTGCAAACAAGTATATAATTCCTTATTTGAAGGTTGCAAAAAATTGCGGCTACCAAACAACGGGAGATTGTGCTTATAATTGCACAGGTTTAAACGGCGATGTACAAAATATAGACAGTCATTCTGTGCGCTTCTTTTTAAACGACGGCATATTTGTTGCATTACAGGTTTATGGAGGCATAAACGAAGAGGGGATAACAAGAAAACGGGCAATTGTTTATATAGACACAAACGGGCAGAAAAAGCCGAATGTTTTGGGTAAAGATATTTTCGTATTCTTGTATTACATAACAACAACGCCGGGAAACAGCTCCGATAACGGAAAATTTATGCCGATAGGGTACGGCACCAAAAGAACAACTTTAATAGGCGACACATTGATAAGTGCATGCAACAAACAAGCACAGGGTACATATTGTGCAACACTTATTATGCAAGACGGCTGGCAGATTAAAGATGATTACCCCTGGTAGAATAGATTTTATTGCGCTTATTTTTGTGCTATTGTTATCTTAGCGAGGGTATCAAAATGAGCAAAAGCAACACAAAAGATTTGGCAACCATATACGATGCTAAAGGCACTGAGGATAAAATTTATAAAATGTGGGAAGAAAATAACTGCTTTAAGGCAGACGCTAATTCCCCAAAACCGCCTTATTCTATTGTAATTCCGCCTCCTAACGTTACGGGCGTTTTGCATATGGGACATGCGCTTGACGGCACTTTGCAGGATATTTTAATCCGCTATCACAGAATGTCGGGCTATGAGGCGCTTTGGCTTCCCGGCTGCGACCATGCCGGCATTGCCACGCAAAATGTTGTTGAAAAAAACCTTGCACGGGAAGGCAAAACCCGCCAGGATTTAGGCAGAGAAAAATTCGTTCAAACCGTTTGGGATTGGGCAGAAGACCATAAAAGCCGAATTTTAGGGCAGTTTAAGCGCCTGGGAGCTTCTTTTGACCTGTCACGCGAACGCTTCACGCTTGATGAGGGCTGTTCAGAGGCTGTTAAAAAAGTTTTTGTAGATTTATACAACAAGGGGCTCATTTATAAAGGCGCATACATTGTAAACTGGTGTCCACGCTGCCAAAGCGCCATTTCAGATATTGAAACACAATA
>CAZYYK010000188.1:0-1525 GCA_964651135.1 uncultured Gammaproteobacteria bacterium
GAAACATTTGTTTTTATTATATGTACATATCCTAAAGAAAACAATACGCCAACAAAAAAAAATAATAATCCAATTTTATGGAATATTTTCTTACTTGCAGATAATATTGAGTTAATAGTTTGTATTTCGTTTTTTGCTAAAGGTTCAAAAAGCGCTACATTTGTTGCCAATGTAAAACCACTTTCAACAATAAGCAGCATGTTAATAAATTGTGTCACTGTAGAATTTAAACCATTGATGTCTGATCCATACTTTAATACTATCGATCTTGTAACGATTAGACCAAATATTCCATTGATAATAGTCAACAAAAGTGAACTTAATGCAATATATATGCTTTTGAGGCTTTTACTTGGTGTATTCATTGTTGTATAATCACTCTCTGTAACATAGACATAAATCTTTCTACTACTTTATCCCCACAGAAGTCGCCCATGCTTTTTTTAACTACTTCAAATTCAAGTTGCTTACTGTAATTTTCAAAACAAAAATCTTCTACTTTTTTTACTGAAGAGTCCACATCATCTTTTTCGTCAACTACTAAACAAAGTGGATATTTTATTAGGTAAGGGAGTGCTGGGTCGTTTTCTATTTTCGAAAAATGAATTATCGGTTTTCCCGTACTGATGTACTCAAAAATTTTAGCTGGAACCTGCAATTCTACTGTATTACCAATATTTACTAATATATTAGCTTTCATCATTAATTCAATTGCTGTATCCTTGGATTGGAAAGAGTAGACCGTAATATTGACATTATTGTTTTTATGTTCATTAATATAGTTAGTGAGCATTGTTAAATGAATTTTAGAAGTTATTTGTGAAAATATTTTTATACAATAATCTGGATTTCTAATTTTTTTATATATTCTCCCTGCAAAACAACAATTAATTTTATTATAACTTAATATTATTTTTTCATTGTTTACATAATTTATTTGTTGTATATTTGAAAAATTTAATGATTTCATTTTTTCTTTAAATTCAAAGTAATCAGTTTTTAAATAAAAATTATACAGTTCTGGAGTTAAAATAATTAAATCAGATTTTTTAAAAACGTTATATTCTTGCTTATAAATATTTTTCTTGTTGCAACAATTCAATTCTTCATTAAAAAAATATGGGTCAAATTCAAACACTATCCATTTAACTTTATACCCTGTCCTTTGAACAAACTGCGCTGCAATATTATGAGAAATAAATGGCAAAGATACAGAAATCACTACGTCATAATTATTTTTTAAATATAACTGTTCACACATGTCAACGGATTGTTTTATAGACCATCCACCTGTGCCTTTTTCTCCGCAAAGGTCGTGGATGCGCTGGATTATGGCACTCACACGCTCTTTATTGCCGATGTAACCGAAGCGAAAACTCTTTCTAACGATCCCGCCGTTACTTACAGCTACTATTTTGCCCGCATTAAGCCCAAGCCGCAACCCACTGCAGAAAAGAAAAAAGGGTTCATCTGCAAAATCTGCGGATATGTCTATGAAGGTGATGAACTTCCGGCAGACTTCATC
>CAZYYK010000189.1:0-1507 GCA_964651135.1 uncultured Gammaproteobacteria bacterium
TGTTGAAAAGCTCATCACTTAAATGAATCTGCCCTATATTTTGTAAAAGTGCGGCATAATAAATCAAATCCGTGGTCTTTTCGTTCAATTTCATATATGCGCAAATATCGCGCGCCAGCTCTGCCGTTCTTTGTGAATGGTTGGTGTCGTGCTTGCCTTTTAAATCAACCGCGCGCGCCATTGTTTCAACAAAAGCCTGCTGCTGGTCGCCCAAATCGCCTATAACAACGGTCAATTGCGCCCTTAAATTTTGAAGTTCGCCGGTTGCAAAAACTTCGGCATTTGTGGCTTTTTGAACCTCATCAATCAACTTTTGCAAACCAAGGGATGTTACAAAAAGCCGTGCGGTTATTTTAATAAGGTCTTGATACCCTTCTTCCAAGGGGCGTTTTATATCGCGCGCAACTTCAATTGCGCCAATGCATTCATAATTATTTTTCATAGGAAAAATCAAAATTTCGGTGTCATTTTCGTGAAGTTCAATTTTTTCCTGCTTTCCATAGCACTCTTTAACTTTTTCGGGAATTCCGGCACTTTTTCCTTCAAGCGATGTTCCGCTTAATTTCAAATCCTCGCCCTTTTTTGCAATATAAATATTGCAGTATTTTAAAGAGAGTATGCTTTCAATTGTCTGCGCTATGGAATTATAAAGAATTCTTTCTTCCTGCTTGTTAAACCCAAGTATTGCAAGGGTATTATCGATTGAATAAATGGAAATAAGTTCGCGCAGCTGGTTTTTTAAATTTTCATTTTTATCTTTAACATTTTGGCTTATTCTGTCTGCCAAATCAGGGTTAATTAAATGCTCGCACAAAAAATCGCCCAGGTTTAATTCAAAAATTTCTTCCAGAGGGTCGGTATCCAAAATATCAATCACATGAGAATATGGCGAAACACCTTTTTCAGGTTCCTTGTTCTCTTTTCCGTGGGGATTTTCGTATTTGCTCATTTAAACTTCCTAAGTTAGAATAATTTTATCACAAATAGTCTATCGACATAATTATAGAAAACTTTTGCTTATTTAACAAATTTTATACTAAAGTTGTAAAGAAATTTTAACAAAAGTTGCAGATAAAAGCAATTTTTTTGTTTTAGGCACATTGTAACGGTATGATGAACAATGTAAGTTTTAAAGGTACGTATTTAATACCGCATAATTACCTGGCAAATACTCCGAAGGCGATAAATTCTATTGTAAAACAAATGCCTGCAAGTTCCGGCCTTAAGGTTTTTGAAACCCCAAAAAACAAGGAATACTGCGGCGATACAGCTTTTGTTGTTGATGACAGTTTCGATACAAAACTTGAGGCTTTTTTGCAAGCAAAAAATATTAAGTTTGAAAAACGCCCGCGCAAAGAAATTTATGACAAAAACAATATTTTGAACAGAATTGAGCCTTCGGGGCTTTACACAAAGCCAAAATACAGGCTTGTAGATGTCAAAACAGAAAAATTTGATGTATTGTGCAGGCAATCAGGGCTTACACAACGATTTTATTATACAAATG